>NZ_JAKUDW010000002.1:0-131754 GCF_022662595.1 Bacillus cereus group sp. BfR-BA-01524
GAAAGTTTACGCTTTTGAATAGTGATAGTTAAAAAGAATGCTTTAAATTTCATGAATATATGACCCCTTTAAAATATATTTTTAATACATTTGAGTGTAGTATGAACTTTTAATATCAGTTATTTTATCAGTCAGTTGTTTTAACTGTTGTTTACGATTGATTTCAGTTTCAGATAAAGTATTTTTTTGAAGCACAGTCGTAAAAAAGAAAATATGAAAAGTCATAAATGAATTCCTCCTTTCGAAAAGGAATTACAGGTGATCACAGTAAAGTGCTTGGCGCTCCTTAACATCATTCATAGCTTTTTCAATTTGCTCATTATGAAGAATTTCATCTTTGGAAATTGTATTTCTTTGAATCGTAATACTTAAAAACAATACGCTAATAGTCATTGAATGTTGCTCCTTTCTTAGAAAAATAATGTAAGAGACTAAAAAATCGCGCAAAAAAACCACAGGAAGATACAGTTCTCCTATGGCTGGGCGTGAAAAAGCCACAGGAAAGTATACGACCTCCTGTGGCGAATTTATGAATTAAATGAAATAAAGTACGATTTTCAATTCTCCATTAGGGTGGTCGAATTCATATTTAATTGTCCAGAAAACACAGGTGCAGTTAACGCTAAAGTTAATGCATGTAATTGTAATTTCATCATTTCCTTCGACCTCCTTTTAGAATTTTTTTCTTACGTTAGTAAGTATATACAATTAATGGATAATTGTAAACATAAAAAATGAAAATTTTTAATTTTGATTAAAATGCGTATATTTAAAAGGGATTTGAAAGTAAATATTGTAATTAACGAAATATCGATAAAAATGGGGAATGCTAAATGAAATATATGCATCATAACATGATCGTTATGCTAACAATTTTTTTATTCATTACGGCTTGTTCTAACGGAGAAAGAATAAAAGATATATATGATGTTAGGTCAGATGATTTTAAGAAATATACTGGGACATACGTTGGTAATAATTCAGATGTGGTTGCAATTATTAATCATTTACCCGGTGGTGGAACAGTTCAAAGTATAAGTTTAGAAAATGAAAATATAAAAGTGAACTATGGTGCAAAAGAGAGTGGGGCAAAGCATATATACAGGTCTGGGAAGAAAAAAGGCATATTGATCTTCAAAGTCTATTACATTTAGTTGAGCATACAAGCTATCATTTAGGGCAAGTAGTAGATCGTACAAAATGTATTGAGGGACAACAGTTTAATTTTTGTCAAAATGGTATAAATGAAAAGAATTTGAGAACAAGAGTTGAAACTTCGAATTTTTAGAAAGAGAGACATTCTTAATTGAATGACTCTCTTTTTTTGTAAAAGAAATTTATGGAAAAAAATAATTCTATGTGATATGGTTAATTACATAAGTAATGAACCTATGAACCTAAGGTGGTGAAAATGTGAAGCCGACTCTAGAACAAAATAAATTAATATACATACAAATTGCAGAAACGATTGAATCTGATATTTTAAAAGACATATTGCTTGAAGAAGAACAAGTTCCATCGACAAATCAATTTGCGAAGATGTTACAAATAAATCCGGCTACTGCAGCTAAAGGGGTGAATGTATTAGTGGATGAGGGGATTTTATATAAAAAGAGAGGGATCGGGATGTTTGTTGCAAAAGGAGCAAAAGAAGTTGTACTTAAAAAAAGACAAAATACTTTTATGACTGAATATTTACCTAAAGTGTGGGAAGAAGCGAAAGTACTAGAAATATCAAAAGATGAATTGATGGATATGATTCAAAAGATTACGAAGGAGGGGAAAGAGGAATGATTGCACTTGAAACGAAAGATGTAACGAAAAAATATAAAAAGAAAATAGCTGTAAATGAAGTAACGATTTCATTGGAAGAGCATAAAATATATGGTTTGCTTGGAAGGAACGGAGCAGGGAAAACGACTTTATTAAATTTACTAGCAGGACAAATTACTTCAAGTAGTGGAAGCGTAACTGTATTTGGTGAAAATGTATTTGAAAATAGTAAAGCAATGCAAAATATTTGTTTCGTTAGAGTAAAAGAAGAGTCTCATTTAAGTTATAGAGTAAAAGAAATTTTTAAGATATGTAACATGTTTTATAAAAATTGGGATCAGAAGTTTGCTGAAGAACTGGCGGGTAAATTTCAGCTTAATATAACAGAGAAATACCATAAACTATCTCATGGCATGCAAACAGTTGTAGGAATTATTAAAGGGTTAGCAAGCAGAGAGACAATTACTATTTTTGATGAACCAACTACAGGATTAGACGCAGCACATCGTGAGTTATTTTATAGTTTACTACTAGAAGATTACGGGGAGTATCCCAGAACAATTATATTATCAACACATCTGGTAGAAGAAGTAACCCATGTTATTGAAGAAGTAATTATCATAAAAGAAGGTGCACTTGTTGTTCAATCAACAGTGGAAGATTTATTGCAACAAGGTCATATTATTTCAGGGCAAAAAGGTAAAGTGGAGGAGTTCTTGATTAATAAAAAAGTTATAAATAAAGAAATTTATGGGAATAAAGGTATTGCTGTTATATGGGAAGAGCTTTCTAATGAAGATTGTTACTCTCTTGAAAAAGAAGGTTTAGTAATTGATAGAATTACATTACAAAAACTATTTATTCACATGACTGGTGGTGAAGTGGAATGACGATGTTAATGAAACAATTGAGGTTACATATAAATTTTCATTATAAAGCAATTTTAATATTTTGGATTGTAGCTTTATTAATAAAAGGAGCTTTATATGCTGCTCATTTAAATGAAGCGAAAGTTGGTTATTTACCCGAAATTATCAATAATCCTTCAATTGCAATTATGATTTTTATAGTAGGGAGTGTTTTCATTGTTCAAGATGATTTATTTCGTTTAGCAGTTTCATTTGGTATAACGAGAATACAATATTTTATCGGAGCGATTTGTTATATTGTGTTGCAATCCGCATTGTTTTCATTCCTTCAAATACTGTTTTTACAAGATATAAAATATAACTTAGTAAATGTTAACTTTGGAGAGCAATTAATACAACAGTTTATTTTACAATTTTTATTTTATGTTACGATAGCATGTTTCTTTCAAGTAGTAGTAATTTTTAAGCAAAGATTTCAATGGATTGGTCTCATGATTGGTGGGTCGCTTTTCCTTTCAACAAATAGTGTGCTGTATGGAGAAGTAGGGATAAAAGGATTGTTATTTACAAATGATGTATCTTTAATAGATATCCCTTATTTTATTGTTATTTCAATTGGATTAACAATTCTTTATATCATAACTAGTAGTATATTTATTCGTAAAGTATCATTTGAACGAACAGTTTAAAATAGTGATAGATTATTCTTTTAGGGAGAAGGAAAATATATGGGAGACACGTCCTCACTAATAACCGTCTTTTTATGCATTGCACTACTAATATTTTGGCGTCGTTATCGCTCCATGCATAAGCCAATAAAGGGATCGGGAAAACGTATTTTATGGCCATTACTATTTTTAACACCAGGTATTGTATGGTTTTTAGGTCCCGTACATCTAGCTATATTACAAGTAATTATAGCGGTATTCATTGGTGTACTTTTTGCTGTGCCGCTTATAGTATTAACAAATTATGAACGAAGAGATGATGGGAATATTTATACGAAAAAAAGTGCAGCTTTTTTAATTACTTTTATTGCACTTGTCGTTTTGAGATACGGTTCAAGAAAATATATTGTTGACTTAGATCAGCAAACAATAGGTTTATTATTTTATGTTGTTGCAGTATCGTATATTTTTCCTTGGAGAATTGCCTGTTATATAAAGTTTAGGAAAGTTTGGCTGGAAAATAATAATCATGCTATATGAAAACTTCTTATTTGAGAAGTTTTTTTATTTTTACAGGTAAGCAAAACAAGTTGTTGAAGGGCAGGCTGTCATAGAATATGATACATATTATAATGAGGAAAAGTTGAGGGGATAAAAATGCGTACAATTTTACTTTTTCTAAACAACATGTTCATTAGCGAAATCGAGGACATTAGGCAAAAACATGATCCTTTATTTGGATTAATTCCACCGCATATTACAATTGTATTCCCATTTGAAAGTTCGATTTCAAACGATGAGCTGAAATTACATATTATAAATGTATCAAAACCGATACAGAATATAGAAATTAAATTTAAGAATCAAATTACTAGTGAAAGAGAATATTTGTTTTTACGAGTTGAAAGGGGAAAAGAACAAATAGAGGAACTACATAATATTCTATATACAGGACCTTTATTACAATTTTTGAAAGAAGACATTCCGTACATCCCGCATGTAACAGTCGGAAGAAAAGAAAGTGCCGAATTAGCTGCTGAAGTAGTGAAGGAGATTGCTAGTTTTCATGGGAAGTTAAATTGTGTGATTGATAGAATAAGCGTGGAGCGAATTGGAGAGAACGGGGAATCAATTATTGAATTTGAAGTGCCATTTCTAAAAAGCTGACAAAAGTCAGCTTTTTATTTCGTAGCATGAAGTAATGCACCAATTGCACCGCTATTACCACCATCTTGTAAAAAGATTGGTGTTTTATTTTGATATTCGGTGTAGCTACTAATAATATGTTGAAGTTGTACGTTATTACATAAAGTCGAACCAATATAAATAATATGTTCAATGTTTTTTGTTTCAGCGAATTGAAGGCTTAATGCAGTAACGACTTCACCGACAAGTCCTTGTACAGTAGCTAGTATATCGGAGCTACTATTATTTGATTCTGTAATAGCTGCTTTCCCGAAGTTACTAGCAGTTAAGTTATTATCGATAGGGGAAAGAATACCACCATAAATATCTCCAACCGTAATATCTAGTTCTTTTCTAGAGCCTACTTTTGTTAGAGGGATTACATCTTCAAAATGATCTATATTTGTTAACAATTTTGAAAGTCCCATAATAGTCCCACCGCCAACTCCGGTTCCACCAGCGCGAATATATTGTTCATTATAAACGTAATGGATAGAAGTACCTGTACCGATATTGGTTAAAATAAAATTGTTTATAGTATGTTTTTCTTCTTTTAATATGTATCGGACACCTGCAAGAGTAGCTTCAAATTCGTTTAGCTCTATTATTTTATATGAACCTGTAAGCAGATGCTGTAATAGTTTCGATTTACCACCCGTAATACATATTTGTTTTATGCCATTGTTGCTTTTAACCCAATCTATTATTTTATGTTGTTCATGAGAATAAAATTTTTTAAAAGTTAATAGCTTTTTTTCGTTAAAATAAGCTATTTTCGTTAATGTGCCTCCAGCATCGATACCGATAGTACGTTCCATTTTCCTGCTCCTAACTACGTAATATGTTTTCCTATTTATTTAATTGGTTGAGAATAGATATTTCCAACTGATATAAGGAACACTTTAATCTGCTTGATATATTAATAGTTTTTCTATAGTTACAATAGGCTGGTCGTTTACAGTTGCAATACCTTTACCAAGAACAAAACCTCGGCGATTGCGCGTTAGCTCATAATGTAAATAAAGTTTATCACCGGGATATGCTTTTCCATGGAATTCAACTCCATCTAAAGAGGAGAGGAATCCTAGTCCTTCAGAATCACTTGTATGTACAAATGTACTAAGCTGAGCAAGTGCTTCTACAATTAACATATGAGGCATATGTTTGTGACTATCATTTATAAACCATTCGTTATTTGTAATGAGTTTATATCCTGTAACGAATTCATCTTGTTTTACATTTGTTACTTTATCAATCATTAAAAATGGATAACGATGGGGAAGTGTGTCTTTAATATGCATATGAAAGTACCTCCAATTAATAATACCCCTGCTAAAGTTAAGCAGGGGAGTGGGAACTAATTTTTAACTAATTCATTTACTTTTTCAAGAGCGAAAATGCCGCTATTTCTAATGTTTTCAACAACTTGTTGCAACACTTCTTTATCTTGAACGAGTGCAATACGTACGAAGCCTTCTCCGTGAGGTCCAAATGCATGACCAGGTGTAACAACGACATTCGCACGATCCATTAATGCATAAGCGAAGTCTAGAGAAGTCCATCCTTGTGGAATTTCAGCCCAGACAAACATACTACCGGCTGGCTTATCGACATTCCAACCAAATGTTCGGAATCCATCGACTAAAGTATCTCTCCGTTCTTGATAAATATCGCGGTTTTTCTCACAAAATGCAGCGCCATTTCTTAGTGCTGCAGATGCCGCTTTTTGAATTGGTAAAAATACACCGTAGTCGGTATTGGATTTAAATTGAGTAAGTGCACGAACAATTTCTTCGTTTCCAATCATATATCCAATTCGGCTACCAGCTAAACTATAACTTTTTGACAAAGAATTGATTTCTACGCCAACTTCTTTAGCACCATGTACAGAGAGGAAGCTAATTGGCTTATTACCATCGAAATAAAATTCAGCATAAGCAAAATCATGGACAACGATAATATTATGCTTTTTTGCGAATGCGATTACTTCTTTAAAGAAATCTTCATGGGCCATTGCTGGAACGGGATTCCCTGGGAAGTTTAAAATCATCATCTTCGCTTGATCGGCAATTTCTTCAGGGATGACTCCTAAGTCCGGTAAGAATTCATTCTCTTTCTTTAAAGGCATGTAGTAAGATGTTGCACCAGCCATTTGAATACCTGTTTCATAAGCTGTATATCCTGGATCAGGAACTAATATAATATCACCTGGATTTGCATAAACCATAGGTAAATGAACGAGCCCGTCTTGTGAACCCATTAATAATAAAACTTCTTTATCCGCATTTAATAAAACGTTATGAGTGTTATTGTAATATTCAGTTACAGCTTCGTGAAATTCTTGAATACCTGATAATGTATATCCGTAGCTCTCTTTTTCACTCGCTGTATGTACCATTGCTTCTCTTACAAAATCAGCGGGCGGCATATCAGGATTTCCGATACTTAAATCAATCATGTGATGACCTGCTGCAATTTTTTCTTTTTTATAGGCCCCTAATTCACTAAATATAGAAGATTGGAATGCTTTCATTCTAGTTGCTAACGTGTAAGTCATCAAAACCCCTCCTAAAAACAGTGCTTTCATTCTGCGTTTTTAATTATTCTGAAAACACATGTTTACATTTTATCATTTTTTTATGAAAATTAAAACGATTGACAAATTTAGAGGAAGGATTAGCCTGTTTTGAAAAAGTATCGATGTAAATAGCGTAGACGTGTTAATTGAAATATCTATTATATGATTCATTTTATATAACTTAAGTTATTTTATAGTTTTTATTAAGTATTTGTGGAAGATTTCTAAAGTGAAATAACGCAGAAAATATTTTCTGCGTTTCCTCTGAAATGTAATCATTTCTTTTTATACGTGCATAATTTTTCAGCTGTCAAAAAGTATACATTTAATGTACCGTCGGCAACTTTTAAAGTTTGCTCTGATGTAAATGAATTACCATAATCAATGTGATATACATTAGAATTTTTGACAAATGAGCCTTTATATAAATCGTCTTTATTCTTTGTTGTTTGCATTTCTACTAAATTTTGCACAATTTCCTCTTTATTTTCTTTTTTGACAACTGTTTCAAATTTATAATATACAGGGCATTCACCATTTTTATTGTCAACGACTTCCCAAGAACCGTATATATCGTTATTGCTGCATCCACTAAGTAGGATGATTAGTATAGGAATTGTAAGTAGAACCTTTTTCATTTTGTGCTCCTTTCTTTTAAATTTGAATAAACGTTCGAATACGATAGGGATATTATAATAAATAAAGTTTAAATTTTTTTAAAGAATTATTTAATTTCATATAAAAATTTAGGAGAAATTAAATAAGCATGAATCTAGTGTAAAGTCAGATTCATGCTAGTACTATAGCCTACGTTATGTCTTTTTTAAGGATAAATAAAGAGGAAAGCAGGATCACTATTCCATTTAATATATATACGCTTGCAATCATAAAGGCTAAAGTACCTGCACCAAATTCTGCTTTATCGAATATAGAAGCAAATGTTGTGATAGTCAAAAAGATAATGGGAGTCAGTAGTAAAAATATGAAACCTGCCACGATTCTTTTTTTAAAACTATGTCCAGATAAGGAAATGGCTAAAAAGTTTAGGATGCTAAACAGAGCAATTGCAAAGAGCAGGACAATAAATACTTCGATGCCATCAGACACTTTACCACTCCTTTTATAAAGAGTACTCTTTATAATCTATTCGAAATAAAAGAGGGATACTCCTTTAGGTAATTTCAATAAACGTAATAAATAGGCGTATTATAAAACAAAGAAGTATGGATTCAATATTATATCCATACTTCTTTGTTTATTTTATAAATTCGCAGATTGCGAATGCTGTTTTTCATAATCTTTCTGCTTAGAAAGGGAAATAGAAATAATCAATAATGAAACGACTCCGAAGATGAGAACCATATATTGTAACCCAATTGTATCTAAGAAGAACCCTGTGCCAAGTAAGACGATTTGGAACATAACCCTCTCAAACATATTACGGAATGAGAAGAGGCGACCGTGATAACTTTTTTCAACTTTCGTTTGGAAAATCGTCGACATAATAGGGAAGAAGCAGCCAACACTAAACCCAAACAAACCAAATGATGTAAGGGCCATCCACTTTATATCGCTAAAGAACAATGATAGGTGTGCAAAAGCAGTACAAACTGCGAAGAAATATAGTAATTTTTCAGGTTTGAAATGATCAGATAGACGTTTAATTACGAAGGCACCTAACATAAATGCGACACCTTCAATTGTATATATGAACCCTTTAATCGTAGGATCATGTTGCATTTCGCTAATGTTAATAACCATTAAATTAAACCCCGCTATAAATAATAGAGGGATGATACTTAATATAAGTGCTGTAAAAGCAATAGGAATTCCTTTTAAAATACGAAATACTTCCATAAAGCTATTATCTTTTGCAGCTTGTTTACTTGGTGCTGTTGATTTCTTGTCTTCAAATTGTAGGAAGAAAGTCGAGAGGAATAATAAGGCGTATGCTGCCATTGAGAAGGCATACATGTACTGTAAACTCATCACAACTAAAAGAATTCCACCAAGTGAAGTACCTGCAATACGAGCAATTGTACCAACATTCATATGTACACCGTTCATTTGTAATAACTCATGCTCACGTACGATGAGTGGAATTACAGATTGTAATGCAGGGAAATAAAATGCTGCTGAAATTTGAAGAGCAACCATAAATGCGATCATAAATGCGATACTTTCAAATTGAATAGCGAAAAACATAAAAATAACACTTAAAACTCGACCAAATCCAGCGTAAAGAAGAACTTTTTTCTTTTCATACTGATCGATGACACGGCCAGCCATAGGTCCAACTAGAACACCGGCTAATAGTCCGATAAATAATATAACTGATTTCATGAAATCAGAAGGGACATATTTTTGCATAAATTCAAGGTTGCCAAGAATACCAAGCCATAATCCTAGACCTGCAATAAACTCCCCAATTAAAACAATCCAAACGTTTTTATTACGCCACATAACATAAAACCTCTCCGTCTTTTAAAATGAAAAACTCGTATATAAAACCTCCTTATTTATGTATTATTTTCATACGAACTTTTTTAGAGTCAGAGTCTATATTACGTGTTTCATAATTGGATTTCAATCTTTTTGATTTGTCAAAAATTTGATGTGTTAAGTGCTGAAATAAGTGAATCAAAACGTGAAAAATTTATGATTAAAGCTAATAGAAAGTAAGGATACATATAAAAAAGCAAGAACGTATAACTACGCCTCGCTTTTCTCAAGTACAAAATTAAATATTAGATTCACTTAGCAACATTTTTGCTCTTTTCCAATAGCTAAAGCGCTAAAAGATAGTGGGCCAACAACTTCTGCGCTTGCACCACTAGTAAGGTTTTCTACAGTTAATGAATATTCGTGTGTCCCACTGTCAACGTTTTGATCTATAGCTTGAAATGTTTGTACGTAAAATTGTTCAGAATCTGTTGATTCAATACCTACTTGTGCATTAAAAATTTCAATATTATCACGGAAAATTCGGAATAAAACTTGTGAAGTCCCAGTTATACCTTCTACACCAATTGTAGCGATTAATTCTACTCGATTATTACGTGAATCTCTACTTGAAATTCTCAATTTCAAATTTGCTAAAATCGCTTTATTTGGAGAAGCTGGGATTGCAAAAGTTGTTTCACCAGTTTTACTTATAGGTTGAGTAGCTTGGTAATCAATGATATGAGTCATATTCTTCACCTCCTCATATACTAGAATATGAAAATAGTGAAGAATTAGCTTGGACAAATACTATATTATTTAATAGAGTCAACAACAATTATTGAAAGAAGAAATTCACATAAAAGCATCAAGAATATATCACAATAAGATGATATTTCTCTTAATGCTTTTTGTAATTAAGCAGAATATTCTTCTTTACGTACTTCAAAAAATTCATTACGTCGTAAGTAATTATAAATTTTCTCTGAAACCTTTTCTTCTTCAGACACTAAGAAACGATGATCAAAAGCGTAGAACGATTGACCTTTAATTAATTTTACGTAATACATATTAAACGCCTCCTGACAATTGATTATTACTTGCTTCATATTATGATGGCCTATATGTCTGCTAAAAATACTTGGAGTTTCAAAGGGGGGAAGTAAAGGGATGAAAGAGCTTACAATTCTGTAAGGTTTATGTCACCTTTTTCGATAGTTTACATTCATCAATTTCTTTTATACTACAAATAAGTTACATAAAATAAGGGGGTAAAAAGATGGATGAAGTAATTGGAGAAGTTGTAGCAGGTATTTGTGAATTTGTAGTGGAAGTAACAGCAGATGCTATAGGAAGTTTAGTTTCCGGAAATGATGAGGAAAAAGAAACATTATAATGATTTGGAAAAGTATAAAGTTGATCAAATTGTAAAGGCTGATTTCTATAGGGAAGTCAGCTTTTTTATTTTTTACATTATATTAATTTAATTTGAATATTCATTTGTTATTATATTGAAGGAACCTATATAAGGAGGTGAATAAACAAATATGTCGAATTCGGGGGCTGATTTATCTGTTTCTCGTTTGATTGTGGCAAATGTAGAGGAAAAGGAATATCATTTTATCGTTCGTGAACATCCGATTGTAGGGAAATTTATATCGCTATTTGAAAATGGAAAAGAATACGGTTTACTAGATAAACAAATCGCTAATAAAGATAAATTTATTACATCGGAGCTTACTAAATTAGATTATTTTAACATAGATGTTTTATATCATACACCTGGGTGGATATGGATTGGCATGGATCAATTAGGTTTACATGCTCGTGAGGCTACTTATAACGAAGTAGATGTTATTATGAAGTTGAAAGAGGATTTATATTATATAGACATATACGAAGAAACAAAAATGCAATAAATATTTAGTCAGGTTATGGGACAAGTTCCCGTAGCCTTTTTTGTTTAATAGCAAAACGTAAAATTATGCTATTTTAATGCTAGGTAAATGTGATGAGAAGTGAGATGAAAAGAGGATTTGAAAATACATGAAGAGAATTGTAATAATTATATGAATCGTATATGTAAATAACAATAGAAAGAAGATGATAATATGAGTAAAGAAGAACTTGTGAAAAAACAGTTTGGCAGAAATGCAGATAAGTATGTGAATAGTAAAATACATGCTAAAGGACAGGACTTACAGCATGTAGTTCAACAAGTTGAATCTCGCCATAATAATCGTCTTCTTGATGTTGCTACTGGTGGCGGACATGTTGCGAATATGTTAGCACCTATGTTTGAAGAAGTAGTTGCACTTGATTTAACAGAACAGATGTTAGAAAAAGCAAAAGGTTTTATAAAGCAGAATGGTCATGAAAATGTGTCTTTTGTAGCAGGAAACGCAGAGGATTTACCATTTGTAGACCATTTTTTTGATACAATTACATGCCGGATTGCAGCCCATCATTTTACGAATCCGGCTCAATTTATTTATGAAGTAAATCGTACGTTGGAGGATAATGGATTGTTCATCTTAATAGATAATGTTTCGCCAGAAAATAATGAATATGATACATTTTATAATTTTATAGAAAAAAAGCGGGACCCAAGTCATGAACGAGCTCTAAAAAAGACAGAATGGCTTACTTTATTAGAAAAAAACGGTTTGCAAATGCAGTCATGTCTTACTTTCGATAAGAAGTTTGATTTTGACTGGTGGTGTAATATGATGGATGTCCCTGTACAAAAGCGTGAAAAATTAACAGAATGTATGATGAAAGCACCAAACGAAATGAAAGAATATTTTAATATTCAACTTAAAAATAATAAAGTAGATTCGTTCTATACTGAAATGGCTATGTTTATATGTAAAAAAAGTAAAACAATAAAAAGATAAATGTGTTGCAGTCTTTCTGAAGTACGATATACTAAGTACAGAGAAACTGAGAATTGAGGAATAGTTATAATGATTCGTGTACGCATTGAAGGTACTGAGGAAGAAATGCTTGAATTTATGGGGAAAATGCCGGACATTCCTGGATTTGAAAAGACACATATGAGAGAGCCAAGAAAAGGAAATAACCCGAAATACGATTCAAGTAAAAATGTACTAGCATATTTGTCTTATAAAAAGATTGAAGTCGCCAATAAATAGGCGGCTTTTTTAGTTTGCGCTGTTTCACCGCCTTGTCTTTTTCACATAATAATAATAGTAGATTATGCTGAAGAGAGGTGAGAATAGTTAATAAGAAAATCATCTTTTTTGGAGACTTTGGTATTGATGACGCCGTAGCGTTAATTTATGCAAATAAAACATGTAAATTAGATATTCTAGGTATTGTTGCAGAGTACGGGAATGTATCACGAGATATCGTTACGGAAAATGTTTATTTTTTAGAAAGGTACTATGCTACACAAGTGAAAATTATTGAAGGTGCGAGTAGGCCGATGACAGCTGAAGAACCTTTGTTTTTCCCTGAAATCCATGGGGATCACGGTTTAGGTCCTATTATTCCACCTGAGATGAGAATTTGTAAACGAGAAAATTTTTGTGAATTAATCAAATTAATCGAACCTTGTCCAGAAGATATTATAATTGTGGCGACAGGAAGACTAACGACGCTTGCTACGTTATTTTTATTGTATCCAAATATAATGGATCGTATTTGTTCGTATTATATAATGGGCGGCGCTTTCCTATTTCCAGGTAATGTTACACCAGTATCTGAAGCGAATTTTTATGGTGATCCAATTGCAGCAAATATTGTTATGAAATATGCGAAAAACGCTACTATATACCCGTTAAATGTAACACAGGGTGCGCTTATTACGCCTGAAATGGCCAATATAATAGATAAACAAGGAACTGGACAGGCGAAACTCATTAAACCAATGATTGATTTTTATTATGAGAATTTTTATAAAAAAGAATATCCGGGTATTGGTGGAAGTCCTATACACGATTTACTACCGTTTGTCTCGTTTATAAATGATAGTATTTTCGAATATAAAAAATCGGCAGTGTGGATTAGTACGACAAATGATGTGACTAGGGGCCAAAGTGTAGCTGACTTTAGAAAAATAGCTGAACCAACAAGGTTTGATGATCGGCCGATTCAGAGAATTGCTGTTGGTTTTAACTATCCTGCTTTTAAAGAAGAGTTTATGCAAACAATATTGAAGCCAGATTGTCCTTAATGTGTGTAATAACAAGTCGGATAAATCGTTAGTTCGAAAAATAGTTTATCGGTGTGAATTATTCTCAAAAATCTTATAGTTGAGCAGCATGAATAACTTATGAAAAATGTCACATAACTAATGGTAAGCAATTGTTTCTAATTATATTTTGATTGGTTAAATATAAAGGAGGTTATTATATGATTTGGTCTTTAATCGTTGGTGGTTTATTAGGATGGTTTGCAAGCTTAATTACTGGAAGGGATGTACCAGGTGGTGTAATTGGTAATATTATTGCTGGTATTATCGGTTCTTGGATTGGTACGAAATTACTTGGTAGTTTCGGTCCTGTAATAGGCGGATTTGCAATCATTCCTGCTTTAATTGGTGCGGTTATTTTGATCTTCATTGTGAGTTTTTTACTACGAGCAATGCGGAAATGAATGTAGCAGGACTGTTTACATTTGTAAGCAGTCCTTTTTATATGTTATGCTAGTATTATACAATCAGGAGGTGTCAGCATTGAAATCATTTACAGTAAATTTCCATCAAGAAGATAATGCAAAAGCGACAACAGTACATAAATTAAGTGAAGAGGACTTCAATAAAGCAACTGAAAAAGGTACTCGTCATTTATTTGATTTAGATACAAACGTTGGCTTCTTCGTATTCTTTGATGCAGAAGATGCAGAAGGAAATGATCAATACTTAATGTTACAATATGAAGGAGATCATGAAGAACCAACTGCGTGTTATGGATTTGATTTAAAACTATACTATCAATTTTTAGCACTATACTTAAATGATCTGGAATACCAAGGTGAAACAGATGAGGAAGAAGAAGAATATGGTCCAATTCATCATTTAGCTCACTTACTTTATCATATTGTTGAAGACGGTAAGTCAATCGAAGTGTAATATACATATTTAAAGCTGTCCTTTTGGGGCAGCTTTTTTATATGACATTGAAATGGTGTACTTTGAGCTAAATAAAGTGAAGCTTTAATCAGTGGGGGGGTTCATCCCCACTGATTATTAGCCCTACCAATCGGGCTTTTACGGGCAGCCCTTACCCCCATCTAACTTCTTTGCTTCCACGTGGGGATCTTACTGCCCGGCAAATAGCGGGATAAATTAATAATAGAAATTTATTTATTAAGTAGGATTATTTATTACTTTCATGTTAGCATCGTAAAACAACTGTTATAATGATTATAATTAAATTCATGGAGGCTAATTCTATGCTTGTAGATGTAAAAGCTTTTATTAAAGCTGCAGGTTTAACATGTATTTCATCATTAAGTGGAGATAATACATTTGCTTATAATTTTGAAAATGTAAAAAGCGCTATCGCTACATTTTTTAAGAAACTAAGATTTACCGTTTAATTTCATTTCAACCAGTAGGAAAAGAGTAATCACTTCCTACTGGTTTTTTTCTGTTTCAAGGAGCTGTTGTGACAGCATGTTTTAAGTTATAGATAGAGGATATTATCATTGAGAAGAGAAGGTTTAAATAAGGAGATGAATACAGTGATTAACAATATAATTCCAAGTTTTTTAAAATTATGGGAAAGTGACGATTTAGAATTAGAAGTCCTTAATCGATACTTTACTTCACATTCAGAGATATTTGAAGAATACTTTAAGTATCATTGTCCTAAAACGAAAGAACGTCTTTCAAATGCCATTAAACAATATCCCGCAAAAATAGAAGATATTCGTATTATTGCAGAATCATTACCAATCATTATTCAAGAGGTAACAAATGAATATCGTAATAAATATAACTTTGATGTAAATATGAAATTTCATTTATTCGTTGGAGGATTTGGTTCAAATGCATTTGTAGAAAGGGAAATCATTGGAGACATATTTTTTGCGGCAGAAAAATTATCTCCTGATTTGAATCATCTTCGTGTTATTGCTGCTCACGAAATAGGTCATATATATCAGAATGTTATGCTACAAAATAATGGGATGGATTGGACTAGGGCTGAGTGGACCGATGCGTCGGTAAGTTTGTATCGTGAAGGTGTTGCAACTTATTTATCAAAAAAAATCGTTAAAGATTTAAATGAGTCTGTTTACTATTCATATAATAGTGAGGGTGATCCATGGCTACAATATTATAAAGAAAATGAAGAGAAAATAAAGAAACGTTTTTTACAAGATTATGTTGAAGGATGGACAGATGAAAAAGAGAAAGAATGGTTCCGTTTACCGGGAGGTAGTTATTTCGGATATAACAGACTTGGTTACTTTTTAGGAACAGCTCTTGTAACATATTTTGTACAAGCCTTTGGAGAGAATGAAGCACTGACTTTTTGGAACAAACATAATTTGAAAAGTAGTGTAATGGGTTGGTTATCGAAATGAATAAGATGCAATAGGGGGTAAAATGATGAAAGGGTATTTGAAAATAGTCATGTTATTTTTGGCTTTAGCATGTATGTTTGCGCTAGCAGCATGTAAAGGGACAGACGAAAAAAAGGAAACAAATCCGACCTTGGAAAATAATAAAAATGAACAAAGCAATTCTTCAGAAGAACAGAAAAATCCTGAAGCAAAACCAAGTAATGAAAAAACAACAAAACCATCAACTGAGCCAGATTCGAAAAATAGAACATTTAATCAAAAATCGATTAACCACGTTAAAGATTTGTTTGAATTAGCAAAAGAAGGAAAAGTACCTAATGTACCATTTGGAGCCCATACAGGGGATATTGAAGAAATAGAAAAAGCATGGGGGAAAGCGAATAAAACCGAACAAGCAGGGAACGGAATATATGCAACTTTTACAAATAAAAATGTTGTTTTTGGATTTAATAAAGGGTCACAAGTTTTTGATGTACGCTCATATCATGCAGAACTGAAATCGATTACATTACAAGAAATTGAAAAAGCATTAGGAAAACCATCTTCAGTTAAAGAGAATGGTGAAGACAAAATATATGTATACAAAGTAAATAACCAGTATGAATTAAAATTTGTCATTCCAAAATCGACTGGTAAGGTAGATCATATTTCCGTATTTTCACCAGAGGATAGTATTAATAAAATGGCAGGATAAGAAATTAAGTGATTTCAAAAACACCTCACTTTCTTTAAGTGAGGTGTTTTTAGTTGTAAACAAGGAACTTCTCCTTTCATATGCGAAATACTTCACTTTTGTTTTTTTGCATGCATCCAATAAGGAATGTTGACCTACTGAAAAAGTAGTAACCTATAAATTATGTGTAGGATGGTTCACGATTTTTTTACGTTCCAAATGTTGAACAAACAGTGCTTGAACGATGCCCCCAACTAATAAGAAGCAAGCGCAAATATAAAAAAGCATACTACCACTTAGTTTACTTAATAAAACTGCACCAATAACTGGTCCACACGTTCGAGATATATCCCAATGTATACCGTAAATTGAAAAATATAACCCACGTTTATCAGGAGGTGCAATTTCTGAAACGAATCGTAATAAATGGTTTAGAGCAATACTTTCTCCAATGACTAAAAAGAGTAAGGTGAAGAATAACGACAATATCGTCGTTGAATAACTAAAGCCAACTGCAGCTATTGTAAAGCAGGTATAAGAAATAAGGATGATTTTCGCCATAGAAAATCGTTCAGACCATTTTACGAGGAAGATTTGTAGAATGATTTCCAAAATGGCTTTGCATGTTGAAATAAATGCGAGTATGAATACGAGATTAGGAAATACATGTTCTGCGAAAATACGATAATTCGTCTCAGTTTGTGCATAAAAAAAGCTAATAGGAAGTGTAGAAACCATAAGACCGAATATGGCGTAATGTTTAAAAACAAATTGCTTTGGTGAACTTGCCTCAACTGTTTGTTTTGACTTACTTATAGGTGGAACGGTTTCTGGGAGCTGTGTCCAAACAACAACGGCATATATCGTAAGGGTTACGCTTTGCACGATAAATAAATATTCTGGGTGAGTATTATAAAAACTTGCACCGATTAAAGGGCCGATTACAGATCCAATTGCTCCCATCGTTTGTAGAAGAGCAAAAATTTCTGCTTGCTGCTCTTTTTTTGTTAAATCAGCAATTTGTGCACGTTGAGCCGGAATATATAAGGAACGGCCAATGCCATTAATGACATATAACAGTGCAAATATAAAAACGGATTGAGCGAAAACGAAACTACCGATTGCAACACTTTGTAGCAATAAGCCGAGTAACATAATCTTTTTTCGACCATATTTATCAGTAATCCCTCCAGCAATAAGTGTAAACAAAATGTCTGAAAGTGGCTGTAATCCGAAAATCAGCATAGTTATTATTACATTGCCGTTTAACATTTTATTAACGTAAATAATCATAATGATAGCTAGCATAGATTCAGTCGTTCGGGTTAATAATTCACCACACAGTCTAATAAAAATAGGTTTATTGTAACGAAGTAAGAGATAATTCAATATTAATTCCTCCTTTCTATATTGAAATGATAAGATGAAAGAAGAATTGGAAAAAGGGTAGAAACAATAGGGAGTATTTTTCACCTTTTAGGGGGATTATGATGTTTATTTTAGATCAATACATTGAACTATGGATTGCTTATGGAAAAGGGAAAAAAGAGGGAGAACGATTGGAAGTAACAGTGCAAAATATATCTGAAACATTATTTTGTACAGAGCGTAATAGTAAATTAATTATAAAAAAATTAGATGAGTTAAATTGGATCAAGTGGTTTCCAGGTCGCGGCAGGGGAAATCGTTCTAAGTTAATATTTCAAAAGCACCCGATATCTTTAATTTTAGATAGAGGAAAAGAAATAACGAAAAAAGGGGATGTGAAAAGCGGAAGCATATTTGTGGAACGCTATAGCTCACATTTTCCGTCAGTAAAGGGAGAATATCACTGCTGGGTGGATTCAATATTTGGTCATAAGATTGAAATGACATCTGAAGGGAGAAGAGATGTACTCCGGTTGCAAGTACAAATGAATTTAGATATCACATTAGATCCTGTATACGCTACAATGCGTTCAGAATGTCATATGGTAAAACATATATTCGACACACTCGTGTATGTAGACGGTAATACAAACATTATAGAGCCAAGACTTGCATTTCACTGGGAATATAATGACGCTGAAAAAATATGGACGTTTTATTTACGAAAAGGAGTTCACTTTCATAATGGAAAACAACTTACTGCACATGATGTTATATACTCATTGAATCGATTTATGAAGCTGGAAAATAATGCACACGCATGGATGTTACAACACGTTGAAAGTATCCGTTCAGTGGATGACTACGTTGTCGAAATTCAATTACATACGGAAAATAAAATGTTTTTACATATGATAAGTGCAGAACAGTGTTCTATCGTGAATGAAGATGAAGCAGGAGAGCTAATTGGAACAGGGTCTTTTCAATTATATAAAAGTAATGAAAATCTGTTCATTTTAGAAGGTCATCCTTTATATTTTCGTGAAAGACCTTTTTTAGATCGTGTTGAGTTGTGGAATGTAGAACAAGGTGTAAGTACATACGATGTTTTAGTAAAGGCGCAGTATAAAGATAAAGAAAAACATAATAAAGAATTGTCTCGGCTTGAGTCGAACGTGACATATATAACATGTAATCTTACGAAAGAAGGACCAATGCAAGATGAGTTATTTCGGAAAGCGTTATATAAAATCATTCATGGTTATACAATCGTTCAAGAACTCGGCGGAGAACGTGGAGAAGTGGCAAAGAAACTAATATTAGCAGGTGAAAGCATTGTAGAGATTGAGGAAGATGTAGAAAGTTTAATTAAAAGGAGTACTTATCATAATGAAGTGCTACAGCTCTACACATTTACAGGACGAGATCATGTTGAAGATGCACAATGGATACAAAAAGAGTGTGCGAAGTACGGGATTCGTGTAGAAAATAATTTTCTTGATATAGAAGAGCTATTGGAAGTAAGTACGATACAAAAGGCTGATATGATGCATGATAGTGCCACAATAAGCGAACGAATAGAAGATAGTCTATTATATATGTTTCTTACAAAAAATAGTTTTATTCATGGACAAAGCAACATGGACTTTTATGAAAAGTTGTCTATTTATTTTAAACAAGAAGAATTAGAGAAAAGAGTTACATTGTTACGCGATATTGAGGATACTTTGTTACGTCAAATTCATATTATTCCTTTGTATCGTAATAAACAAGAGGTAAGTACACATGAAAAAGTCCAAAATATAATGATTAATTCACAAGGTTGGATTGATTTTTATAATATTTGGTTTAAATCTTGATATATAAGGGCTTTTGCGCATTTTCATAAGATGTGTAAGAGCCTTTTTTGTATGTGGGAATAGGTTTGTTTTACACATTGTTACGCTACTTGTGATAAAAGTCTATTTACAGCGTAACAGTGTTATGTTACATTGTTATCAGGAAGGAGTGTTATACAGTTGAGTACAGATTTGATTTCAAAAAAAGATTTATTAGAACTAACTGGCATTTCATACGGACAGTTATATAGGTGGAAAAGAAAAAATTTAATACCGGAAGATTGGTTTGTACGAAAGTCAACATTCACGGGTCAAGAGACATTTTTTCCGAAAGAAAAGATATTAGAGCGTATTGATAAAATCCAAACGATGAAAGAGGATTTATCACTTGATGAACTAGCGAATATGTTTTCACCGAGTGTGAGAGAAATTCTTTTAACAAAGGAAGACATTTTACGTAAGGAGATTGCATCAGAACCAGTTTTACAATTTTTCATAGAACAAACGAATAAAACAGCAGAGTTTCAATTTGTAGATATTCTTTATGTGTACATGTTAGAAGAATTATTACAATCGGGAGATATTAGTTTAGAAGAAGGAAAAATGGTCTTGCAAGTTTTACGTGAAAATTATGAAGCAATTAAACATAAAACTTGTGATTTAATCATTGTACGAAAGTTAGGGATTTCTACATGTTTATTAGTTTCAAACGTGGAAGATTTAATTTTTGAAAAAGGCACTAAAATCGTTTTACGCGAAGCGATTATGAAATATACCGAAGCATTAAAAACGAAATTGTTGTAGTGGAGGAGAAAGTATGCGTACAGATAATTTGATTATAAATGGTTACGGTTCATCGAATGGTGGCGAGTTTCATAAAGTGCAATTAAACGGAAAAGGTACTGTGAATGGAAATGTTGAATGTGACCAATTTGAATGTAACGGTTACGGTGCCGTTACTGGAAATTTGAAAAGTAGCAATGCAAGAATTAGTGGATCAGGTAAAATCGACGGTACAGTTCATGCTGAAACGATGCGAATTGATGGAAAAGCAACAATTACGCAAGATGTGAAGGCAAACAGTTTGAAAATTGCAGGAAAAGGTACGGTAGGTGGAAATGTTACTGGTGAAGAATTTAAAGTCAATGGTCAAGCGACAATTGATGGTAATTGTGAAGTGGATACGTTTTCTTCAGAAGGACAATTTACAATTGGTGGATTACTAAGCGCTGATGAAATAAATATTAATATTCACGGTACATGTCGAGCGAAAGAAATTGGTGGTCAAACGATTAAAGTAAAACATAGACTAAGTACTTTTAGTAGGCTGTTTAAATCAGTATTTGGTATGCAATTAGAGGCTGAACTATTAGAAGGTGACAATATCGATATTGATTATGCTCACATAAGAACGGTAAGAGGAAATAATGTTACGGTAGGACCGAACTGTGAGATTGAACTGATCGAATATACGGGTGTTCTTACTGTTGATAAAAGCGCAAATGTAAAAGAAATTAAGCAGATTTAATGGAAGGGAGAAAATGATATGGAACATCAACATAGTCTTACTGTTAATGGTTCTGGTAGTTCAGCAGGCGGAGATTATAATAAAGTGAAGATTCGCGGTGAAGGAACGATTTCTAATGACATGAGCTGTAATGAATTTAAAACGTACGGCACGAGTGAAGTGTGCGGTAATATGAAAGTGAAAAGTTATGTCGTGTATGGAGATAGTGAAGTACAAGGAAATGTAGATGCGGAATATGTAAAAGTATACGGAAATACACAAATGCATAGTGATGCTCATATTGAAAAAATAAAAGTAAGAGGTATGATAGAAGTTAAGGGGAAATTAACTGGTGATTTCGTAGATGTGAAAGGCGCTTTAAATGTAAAAGGAGATATTGAAGTTGAAGAACTATCACTAACTGGTGGCCTTGAAAGTGATGGATTACTTAATGCTGAAAATATTGAAATTTCACTTCGTTATGAAGGTAGCAAAGTAAGAGAAATTGGCGGTAAGAAGATTACCGTTCGTAAAAAAGCGAGATTTATTCCATTTACAAATCATGCTGGAAGCCTCCAAACGTCTATCATTGAAGGAGATGAGATTTATTTAGAGCATACGATTGCTGAAGTAGTAAGAGGAAACAACGTTACCATTGGTCCAGGATGTGAAATTAGTGTTGTAGAATATCATACTAGTTTTAACCAAAAAGGTAATGCAGTTGTAAAAGAACATAAACAAATATAAGTAGTACGAGGGAGAGCAAGGTTATGGTTGAGAAGAATAATAAGCTCGGCTTTGTTGTGGCGGGCTTATTGCTAGGTATTTTAATGGCATCAATGGATAATACCATTGTCGTAACAGCGATGGGCACAATTGTTGGTGACTTAGGAGGCCTTGAAAACTTTGTATGGGTCGTTTCTGCCTATATGGTCGCAGAAATGGCAGGTATGCCGATATTCGGTAAACTATCAGATATGTATGGTAGAAAGAGATTTTTTATTTTTGGTTTAATCGTCTTTATGATTGGTTCGGCACTTTGTGGTACTGCTGAAAATATTACACAGTTAGGTATTTATCGTGCGATTCAAGGTATTGGCGGCGGGGCATTAGTGCCGATCGCGTTTACTATCGTTTTTGATATTTTCCCTCCTGAAAAGCGCGGGAAAATGGGTGGGTTATTCGGAGCGGTATTTGGTTTATCAAGTATTTTTGGGCCGTTACTTGGTGCGTATATTACAGATTACATAAGCTGGCACTGGGTATTTTATATTAACTTACCACTTGGCATTTTAGCACTTATTTTTATTACATTCTTTTATAAAGAATCACGAGTTCATAGAAAGCAAAAAATTGATTGGTTTGGCGCAATTACTTTAGTTGGTGCAGTAGTTTCTTTAATGTTTGCACTTGAACTTGGCGGACAAAAGTATGATTGGGATTCTAACTTTATTTTAAGTTTATTTGGTGGATTCGCTATTTTAATTATTGCATTCATTTTTATTGAACGTAAAGTAGAAGAACCGATCATTTCATTTGAGATGTTTAAACAACGTTTGTTCGGAATGAGTACAATTATTGCTTTATGTTACGGAGCTGCGTTTATGTCAGCAACTGTGTACATTCCGTTATTTATTCAAGGTGTATACGGTGGTACCGCAACAAACTCAGGATTATTACTTTTACCGATGATGTTAGGATCAGTCGTAACAGCGCAGTTAGGCGGATTTTTAACAACTAAACTTAGCTACCGAAACATCATGATTATTTCTGCGGTTATTATGCTAATTGGATTATTCTTATTAAGCACGTTAACGCCAGAAACAAGTCGTGCATTATTAACAGTTTATATGATTATTATCGGATTTGGAGTCGGTTTCTCATTCTCTGTACTAAGTATGGCAGCTATTCACAACTTCGGTATGGAACAGCGCGGGTCTGCGACTTCGACGAGTAATTTCATTCGTTCATTAGGTATGACACTTGGTATTACAATCTTTGGAATGATCCAAAGAACAGGTTTCCAAGATCAATTAGAAGAAGCGTTTAAAGGTATGAGCGGGGGAATGAATACAACATTAGGGGATTCAAGAGCCATTTTATCAGAATCGGCAAGATCTCAAATACCTCCGCAAATATTAGATAAGATTATTGACGCTCTTTCTAGTTCAATTGTTCAAACATTCATGTGGGCATTGGTACCAGCTGGATTAGCATTCATATTCATTTTCTTTATGGGAAATGAGCGCATGGTAATTAAGAAACAACAAAAGAATAAAAAGAGCGAAACATCAAAAGCGTAATGAAAAAGCTCCTTTCCAATTGGAAAGGAGCTTTTTCGTATGTATGGTGTTAGATTAGCCTTCGATAATTTCGTATTCTTCGTCTGCAAGTAATAAAATTTGTGTTTTCTTACCTTTGTTTTGAACTTCGATTACATCGTATGCACCTAAGTCTCTTACTTTGCTTTGAGAAGCGTTAACCATAACTTCCATAGAATCAATTAAGATATCTTCTTCAATGTATGATTCAGGCAATGCCATATCTTCAGTTTCTAATACACATGCGTATAGATTTTGTAAGTTTTCAGCAGTTGGGTTTTGTTCCTCAACATCAATGATGTTTTTTACTACTTCCATATTTTCTTCTTTTACTTGGTATACTTTAATTTTAGCCATTGTTTTAATCTCCTTTATAACGTAATCGTAGAGGCTACACTTCATTATAACGTTTTTTTCATGAAAGATGAAATTGTTATATGTATTTATAGTAAAAATTATGTGTTCTTACTCATTATTGGTGTAATTACCTTACTAATATTATGAATAAACGATATTCCTACGTTAAAGTTATATTGTCCAAGCTTTTTTGTTTTCCTTTCATATATATGTATTAGTTATTCTATATAGAGAAGGGATGGAGTGTAAGTGGATTGTGAGCCGAAACGTGATTGTGGATGTTGCCAAAATAGTATATGTGAATTTTTACAAAGTCTAGAACCGTATACTAAAGTTGAAAGTATTGTAATAGCAGGAAACGAAATCGTTGTATCCTATTTTCTTTCATTTAATGCGATGAAAGGGATTGTATCATTCGTACAAGAAGACAGTGAGGTTATTTTTGTAGATTGCTCAAAAATTGATGCAATCCGAATAGGAAAAGTTTGTAGTTGCAAATCGAAAGTTAAATATATTGAAGAGGACTTTAGCCTGCTAGGAAATGTTTGCCCGCAATGTTTAACGGAGGGGAGTAGAATCTTTTTCGATTTTAATAATCCGGAATTAAATGTGTCTTTCCAAGCAACAACAATTAATCCACCTAGATGTACTGAATTTACAGATGAACTTGGGAATGTAGTAAAGCAAATTACTATAGTAGGCGAGGCGATTGTTTCTAGGGATTTCGTTCAAGTGCCTGAACTGTTAGGTTTTCGATTGCTTTTATCGCATCCAGCTGGAGATCCTTTAAACTACGGATTGTTATTTATTAATTTTCCTGATGCAATTTTTATTTTTATATTGGCATCAAGTGGATACCTTTCCATTTCGAACTGTTTAAAAATAGATAGTGGAACTGGTAATGCCGAAATAGAAGATCTGAAAAAAATGATAAAGGATGACGATAACACGTACAAATCGGTTGTTAAATTGACTAAAGTATATAAGAACGGCGCGACGGAATCTTTTATTTATAAAAATGAGTTATAACATATCTATTGATTAACCCTCTTACATTATATTGAGGGTTTTTACATATATGAGGTGGATTGTAGTATTAAAGTAAGTGCTTTGTTAATAGGAGTGTTAAAAGTTAATTATTAATAGGTAAGAGTAATTTCCTATTACAGAACTGTTTATTACAATAAATTATTTCAGTAAAGCTAGGGAAATACTATTTAAGTAATCTAAATATAGTAAGGGCATAACAGATAATATAGGTAAAACAAATAAGAAAAGGGCTATTTAAGCAGCCCTTTTTTAATTATGTAATTAGCTCTTAGAAGTCTTTATTGTTTTTGTAAAGTTTTCCAAAACTGATATAATGTTTGATCAAGAATTGAATTATTTACTAAATTCTTTTTGAGCTGTCCTATAGCTTCCGATGATATTTTGGTAACTTGGGAGATGTTTAGCAAGTAAATTTCCAAAGCCTTCAATATCATTTCGCCAGTCACGCTGTAATTCTGCTGCCACGCTAAACCAGTTCATTAATTGGACTCCTCCGTGGGCCATGCGCATTAGGGCAGCATCAGCAACTTGTTTACTAAAAGTTCCGGATGCATCGGTTACAACAAACACTTCATAACCTGCCTTTACAGCTGATAACGCTGGGAAAGCAACACAAACATCAGTAACTACTCCTGCGATAATTAATTGTTTTTTACCAGTTGCCTCAATAGCTTTGACAAACTCTTCATTGTCCCATGCATTAATTTGTCCAGGGCGCGCTATTTTAGACGCATTGGGAAATAATTCAATTAATTCTTGCATAAGTGGACCATTAGGACCGTCTTCGAAGCTAGTTGTTAAAATAACTGGTAAATCAAAAAAATTAGCGGTATTAGCAAGCGCTAAAACATTATTCTTGAACTCATCAACACCGTAGTCACGCACAAGGCTGGAGATAAGACCAGTTTGATGATCCACTAAAAGAACAGCGGCATCACTTTTTGAAAGACGAGAATAGAAATCAGACATTTTATAATCCCCCTTAAAAAGCTTATTTATAAATTAATCTTACATTTATTCAGCTTAATTGGATATATGGTTAAAACTTTATCAACAAATAGGTTTCATTTAGATAATAAGATATATATATTCTGAAGTCGAAAAAGTGAGGTACTCTTTTTTTATTAGATGTTATAATAATTTTATATTTGCGAATAATTTATAATTATATAAAAATTTAGTTTGATAGGTGTTTGCTTATATGGTAAATGGTCGATTGAAAAATTATATAAGTTGATTCTTAAAGATTTAGAATAAGATTGATTTTATAGAAGGCGGGAATGTAAATGATATATGAAGCGAATATGCATACAGGAAAAAAACTAGTTTCTATGTTTGATGATTTCAATAACGTTGTTTTACTTTCTTATTTACAAGGGCATATGGGTACTGCTTGGGTAAATGATCTTGAAAATCCAACAGTAGCACAAGTTACGGTAGGAATTTTCACATTTTACGCTGGAGACCCAAATGTGCAAGAAACAGAAGAGTTATTACGTAATATTCCTGAAAGAATTTTAGTTATCGTAAATAGTGAAGAGTGGAAACAACGCTTAGAAACATTCCATGAAAGAAAAATAGATAAGTTTTTACGCTATAAGTTCAAACGAAATTCAGAAGGTTTTAATCGTTCGAAATTACAGTCTTTTATATCAATACTTCCAAAAGGATATGAGTTAAAAAGAATAGATGAGCATATCGCAAATAGCCCTACATTACATAAAATCTCCGAAGATTTTACAAGTCAATTTCAGTCGGTAGAAGATTATATAAACCGTGGTATAGGTTATAGCATTTTATATAACGGAGAAGTTGTATGCGGTGCATCCTCGTATAGTATTTATAATGATGGAATTGAAATTGAAGTAGCGACTGATCACAATCATAGAAGAAAAGGTTTGGCAACTGTAGTTAGTGCAGCTCTTATATTGGATTGCTTAGAAAATGGAAAGTATCCAAACTGGGACGCAGCGAATACTACATCTGCTAACCTGGCAGAAAAGTTAGGATATGTTTTTGATAAAGCGTATGATACTTATTTTGTGGATAATAGATGAGTGAAGGAATTACATACTAAAAAATAAATGCGCCCTAGTACATAAGTCTAGGGCGCATTTATTAGTTGGTAAATATCTTCATAACAATCTTATCACATTTTATCTTTTGAATGTTTGGAATTAAAGATATTTATGTAACTTTTTGAAAAAATAAAAGAGCAGCTAGCAAAAGCTAACTGCTTCTCTCCAAGGGAGAATGGAGAAATACAATCATGTTACCTATAGTATTGACGGAACATTAAGTTTTAATCAGCCATTTATAAAAGGAGAGATAAAATATCTTTGATTAATCCTTAGGCTCCGATTAGGAGTACTGATAGAAAAACGATTGAGAATATACTTTTTTATTCCGCATTAAAGGGCAGTAAAACCCCCACTGATTAAAGTTTCACTTTATTACATTTACAATTTAAATAGTAGAACGTGTTTTTCGTAGTTCTCCAAACACCAATTATATTTTTTTAGAATAATTGGATGGACTGCTTCTTTCGTAGTATCGACTTCAGTATAGCCATATTTCTTATAAAAGTTTTCTAATTCCTCAAAAGGAAGACAATATACATCTTGTATTTGTGATTTTCTCGCAGTTTCTACTAAAAATGAAACAAGCTCACCAGCTAATTGTAGCCCTCTAAATTGAGGCAGAATAAAAATTCCGCCCATTTCTAAAGTATCTGCATCTAGTTGGACTAATCGTCCAACACCTGCATACTCGTTGTTATATGTAATAATTGCAACTTTATCTCTCTTTAAATCACTTCTTACAAACCCTATCGATTCATATTGATTATTAATCCATTCTAAATCATTAGATGTAGCTAGTTGAATACTCATGTGCATCCTCCTTTGGCCAACTTGCGCTATTTTCATTATATAGAAAATAATTTTAGGAAAAAAGTAGTTGGAATCGCATAATTTTCATTAATAGTTCAAGTTTTGAAGAATAGTGCATACAATATAAAGTGTTTTCCTTTCTTCATTTAAGTTTTACGTATATAATTTAAAAGTACTATTTTTATTTTATTATTTTATATTTATAACAGAATAGAGGTTTAAAAATGGGTGTTAAAATCATTACGGATAGTGCGGCGGATTTACCAGTAGAATTGCTGCAAGCATATGATATTGATTTAATTCCACTCCGTGTATATGATGAAGCAGAAACAGAGTATTTAGATGGAGTAACATTAGAGTCAGTTACATTATTGCAAAAAATGAGAGAAGGCGCTGTTTATAGAACGTCATTGCCTTCACTTGAAACTTTCCAAGAAAAATTTGTTTCTTATGCAAAAGAAGGTAATCCTTGTATATATTTAGCTTTTTCATCTGAACTATCTGGTACATATCAATCATCAGTTGTCATTAAAGAGGAAGTAAAAGAAACATATACAGATTTAGATTTAGAAATTATTGATACGAAATGTGCTTCGCTTGGTCAAGGTCTTGTCGTTTTAGAAGCTGCTAAAATGGCAAAAGACGGCGCATCAAAAGAAGATATTTTAAACCGTGTCGCTTTTCTAATGAACCATATGGAGCACATCTTTACTGTAGCTGACTTACAGTACCTTGTTAGAGGTGGACGTTTAAGTAAAGTAGCTGGTTTTATCGGTGGTTTACTAAACATTAAGCCGATCTTAAACGTGGAAGAAGGAAAACTTGTACCACTTGAAAAGGTACGAGGGAAAAAGAAAGTACTTGGCCGAATTGTAGATATTATGGAAGAGCGCGGAAAAGACCTTAAAGGTCAAACAATTGCTATGACTCATGGCGACGACTTAGAAACAGCTGAAGCATTAAAATCATTAATTACGGAAAGATTTGGCTGTGAAGTATTTATCGTAAATACAATTGGTGCAGCAATCGGAGCACATACAGGTCCTGGCGTTATAACGTTATTTTTCTTAAATGAAGTAGAGTAAAGGATTGATCTTTTGATCAATCCTTTTTTATTTTTTAATCTGTGATAATCGGTCGATATGGTATTGATGAAGATAAAATCTTTGAAGTTTTCCTATATCAAATGCCCTCTTGTAGAGGGAGTATTTTTTATATGTGGAATGATACTTAATGGTAGAAGAAAAGAGTATAAATACGAATGTATTTATAGGAATCTGAATATTTAATGATATCGAAATTTTGTCATTTCATATATAATTGTGTAGGGAGAAATATCTGTAACTATTTGTAAAAATAGGAGGCGGCTATAAAAATGCAAGAAATTTCTAGATGGGATTTAAATCGATTGTATTTGAATGAGGATATTCTATTTCCGATTTTGGAGTTGAAAGAGCAATATTTTGTAACAAAAGATGTAGAGGTTCTTTCAAAGCTTATACAAGCTATTGAAAAAGCGGAATACTATTTCTACTGTCAATCGGTTGAAGAAAGTGTTTCATCTGACCTTACTAAATTGACTGTGAAAGTGAAGGAACTAAAAAGTGAAGTACAGCAAGTAATAAAACATAATGAAGTGGAAACTTCAGATAATACTAAGTTAATAAAAGATGAACTTAATGCGTGGGAAAATATGTACATACAATTACGGGATAGAATAGAAATAGAGCACAATAATAAACTATTATCCTTTGGACAAGCAAATACTATTGCAATGAATAGTGATAATGAAAAGGAAAGATTAGAAGTATTCGAGTTACTTACAAATGCATTAAATAAAGAAAAAGAAATCTTTGCTACTGTATTAAATCAAATAGGAAGATTGCGTAATACAAAGAGTAATGACATAGAAGATAGAGAGATTTTAACACAATCTTTTCATGCGAATGGCATTTCAGAAACTGTATTATTACAAATGTGGAATGTGACAGAAGAAAATCTTGATAAATTAGTAAGTGCTTTAAACATGTATAAGAAAGGGAAGGCTTCGATTACATGGCATGAACTTATGACAGTAAAGGAAAGTAATGAGGTTACTATTCCTTTTTCAGTAGCAGTACAAAACGTTTATGATGCATGTAAAAATATTGATGAAGAATTAGCAGAATTTGCACGTAATGCGATAGAAAGTGGATGGATAGATGCTGAACCGAGAGAGAATAAACCATCAGGTGGGTTTTGTGCTCCATTTTTCAGTGAGAAAGAATCGAGAATCTCCATGCGTTATGATGGGAGTATAGATAGTGTAAGAGTGCTGGCTCATGAATTAGGACATGCTTGGCATTTTTATAATATGAGTTTTGAACAATCTACATCTTTTTTAGATGATTATTTGCCGATGAGTACGGCTGAATCAGCATCTATTTTCTTTGAAACGGTACTCTTAAATTATCTAATTGAAACAACGGATAGTAAAGATATGAAAAAGGCATTGCTTAGCTGGAAAATAAGAAATAGTTTTAATTATGTAATGGCAATACGAGCATCGTATCAGTTTGAAAAAACATTTTATGAAAAATGTAAAGAGGGTCTATTAAGTGCTGATGAAATTGAGAAATTATCTATAATGGCACAAAAAGAAGCATATGGAAATGCTTTAAGTGAATACCAGCTGTTTGTATGGATGAAATATATTCAATTTTATATAGCAGATGTTCCTTTTTACAATTATCCATACACATTTGGATATTTAGTAAGTTTTAGTTTATTAGAAATAGCTCAAGAAAGTAAAAGTACTTTTCATCCGAAATATAAAGAGTTTTTACGAGAAACAGGAAAGGCTCCAGTAGAGGAGCTTATGAAAAAATATTTTGAAATAGATATAAGGAATTATGAATTTTGGAATAAGGCTTTTATTCAAATTTCTAAAGACATTGATGAATATTTGCAGCTTATTTAAGGAGAGAGTATAGTGGATCAGCAGTTTATAAAAGGTATACCTTTTTCAACTTTAGAATATGCAAAAGCTATAAGTTTATTAAAAGGTTGGCTACATGAGCAGCAAGAGAAACCAAGGTTTGTAGTAACTGCAAATCCTGAAATTGTTATGTCTGCAAGGGAAAATACGGAAAAAGCAAAGCGCTTTAAAAAGATGTTACTATCTGCGGATTTAATAACAGCGGACGGGATTGGTGTCATAATTGGCTCGAAAATATTAAAAGGAACTTTGAAAGAACGTGTTACTGGGGCGGATTTAACTCGTGATTTAATAAAATATTGTAACGACAATGAATATCGTGTCTTTCTTTTTGGAGCCGCTCCAGAAAGTAATAAAAAGGCATTAGAAAAATTAAATGAGCAGTTCCCAGGAGCACAGTTTAAAGGACAGCATGGATTTGTAAATGGTGAAGAAATAGAAAAAATAAAAATAAAAATTAAGCAATTCAAGCCGCATTTACTACTCGTAGGACTAGGTTCACCAAAACAAGAAGAGTTCATCTATGAAAACATACAAACATTAAACGTTCCGCTATCTATTGGTATCGGAGGCATGATTGATATAATATCTGGTACTGTAAAAAGAGCGCCGAAAATAATGAGGGATACTGGAACTGAATGGCTGTATAGGTTACTCTCACAGCCAAAAAGGTTAAAGAGACAACTTGTACTTCCGAAATTTTTATTGTCGGTTATGTTAGAGAGAGTGAAAGGAATGCCAAGTTAAGAAAGGACAAGTAAGATGATAGAGCCGTTATCTAATGAAAAAGCTACAATCATTTTTCAAGAGTTGAAAGTAGAATGCGAAACTTTATTTGAATTTAAAATTCGAAATGCAATACCTATTCATCGTGGTTGGCTAAATTTGAAGTGGAAACTCGAAACGGATGCAGGGGATTTTGTATTAAAGCAATATAATCAAGAACGGTACAAAATGTATAACTCGGACCTTTTAATACAAGCATTACAACAACAGCAAAGATTACATAATAATGGTGTAAGTTGTCCAAAGGTATTAATTTATAAAAATAATGTAATGCATATATCAAAAAGTGATGAAAGATTTATAGTATTAGAACATAAGGAAGGTAGCTTAGTTTCACCAGGAAAAGTGAATCAAAAGGAAATTCACTCTCTTGGTCAGACGATAGGTTATATACATAACTTGTTAAATGATGGCTCTTTAATAAAAGGAGAAAATCCTAAATTTGTTCCACCTATTAAAGAGGCAAGATTGAAACATTGGGAAGATAAAAGGAGAGAAGTAGAGAATCTAGGAAAAGAGCACATTCTCCCTTATATAAAATTACAACAAGAGGCAACACAATTGGTAAGTGTAGATCAATTTCATAATAGCAAATGTGGATGGGTGCACCGTGATTTATGGGTAGATAATTTCTTGTTTCTTAATGATAAAGTATCAGCGATTCTTGATTTTGATCGCATGGATTACGATTATGTAGAGTTAGATATTGGCCGTGTAGTTATATCGTGTGCATTAAGTGACGGAGTATTAAATAAGAGTCTTGTTGCATCATTTTTAGAAGGGTACCGCAATGAATTAGAGTTTCCAGTAGGGAATATTATTCGGGCAATTCAAATGCTTTGGTACATGGAGAGTACTTGGTGGATCCATGCCAATATGGATCAGCATAGTGTACCACCTTCACGCTTTGCAGATGAAATGAATTGGATAGCTGAAAATTATGGTGTATTACATAATATATTGGCCGACTTATAAATAAAGAGGAGACTACATACATGAACAGAATCGGTATTATTGGAGCAATGCAAATTGAAATAGATTTACTTTTAGAAAAACTAGTTATACAAGAGGAACAGACAATAGCGGGAATGCCTTTTTATATTGGAGAATTCATGGGAATAGAAGTAATTATTACACGTTCTGGTGTAGGGAAAGTAAATGCAGCTGCATGCGCGCAAACATTAATTCATAAATTTGAGGTAGACTCTATTATTAATACGGGCGTTGCTGGCGGATTACATTCAGATGTAAAAGTCGGCGATATAGTTATTTCAACTAACGTTACTCATCATGATGTAAGTAAAACTCAAATGAAAAATTTATTTCCGTTCCAAGAGGAATTTATAGCAAGTAAGGAATTGGTAGAGTTAGCACGTAAAGCTTGTATTAGTAGTAGTTTACAGATTGCAGTTCATGAAGAAAGAATTGTCAGCGGTGAATGTTTTGTTGAAGATTCAAAGTTAAAGGCGAAATTAATAGACCAATACGCACCTCATTGTACAGAAATGGAAGGGGCAGCAATTGGACATGTTGCCTACATAAATGATATACCGTTTCTCATTATAAGATGTATTTCTGACAGCGCAGATGATGAAGCTCAAATTTCTTATGATGACTTCGCGAAAACTGCTGCGAATTATTGCTCAGAAATTATTATTGAGATGCTTAAAAATATAAAGAGTAAAACTGTACTATAGTTCAAAAGGAGTGAATGAGATGTTACAAGCATTAATTTTTGATATGGACGGAACGTTATTTCAAACAGATAAAATTTTAGAATTATCATTAGATGATACTTTTGATCACTTAAGATCACTACAATTATGGGATACAGTAACACCAATTGATAAATATAGAGAAATTATGGGTGTGCCGTTACCGCAAGTTTGGGAAGCTTTATTACCGGACCATTCTATTGAAGTAAGAGAACAAACAGATGCGTATTTTTTAGATAGACTTATTGAAAACATAAAAAGTGGAATAGGCGCTTTATATCCAAATGTAAAAGAAATATTTACATATATAAAAGAAAATAATTGTTCAATTTACATTGCTAGTAATGGTTTGAAAGAATATTTACGAGCAATCGTAACTTATTATGCTTTAGACAAGTGGGTGACTGAAACGTTTAGTATTGAACAAATACAATCGCTAAATAAAGGTGACTTAGTTAAAAGTATTATGAATAAATATGATATAAAAGAGGCAGCGGTAGTTGGTGACCGGCTATCTGATATAAATGCAGCGAAAGACAACGGTTTACTTGCAATTGGGTGTAATTTTGATTTTGCGCAAGAAGATGAACTTGCTCAGGCTGATGTAGTAATAGATGATTTAATGGAGTTGAAGGGGATATTATCTGAAGTGAAGAATACGCACGCTATGAATTAAATAAGTTAACAACCATAAAAATGCTCAGAATAAATGATTCTCGAGCGTTTTTATGTATTTTCATACTTAGGGGGAATGGACTTGAAAGATATACATATTCAACAAATAGAAAATTTAATGGAATATGAATTCAGCCATCTCGTTCAAGACAGTGAAGAAGAAGGTTTTAATTTCCTTATAAGGCTAATAAATGAATATAAAAACAAAATAAATGTATTCAATAAAACTGGAGAATGTGTATATGGTGTTTTCCAAGGTGATATGTTAATTGGAGTTGGAGGTTTAAATGCGGATCCGTACACAAAAGACAATAAAATTGGGCGGCTAAGGAGATTTTATATTTCAAAGGATTCTCGGCGTATAGGGGTAGGGAACTTATTATTAAACCAGCTATTATGTCATGCGGAAAAGTATTTTGAAGTGATTGTATTATATGCTGACACAAAGCAAGGGGATGTGTTTTATACTGCAAATGGATTTGTAAAAGGGGGAGTATATAAGGGATCGAGTCACTACAAACTATTATAGAGAGTGCTATCCAAAGAATAGCTACGAACAGGGTTTTTGTTGGTAAATCGATATATCTTAAAAATCGCTGATATATATATGAAGTTGCGACCCTTATATTAAAAAACAACTTTTATAATTTCATTTACTAAATTGTTATTATAAAAAAGAGCACCTTAGCTTTTAAAATTTAGCTTATAAGGTGGCTCCTTTTCAGTCAATTACGTTTTAACCTTCATTTGTTTCAATAATAATCCTGGTTTACCTTTTACATAATAAAAATGCGGATTATTTTCATCATCGTAAAGCATAATATAAGGCTTTTCATTTAGTGGGAGTAGTATAAGTACTTCGTCTATTGTAGTGTGTAACCATTGATTAGTAATAGAAACCGGCTTAGATAATGGGATTTTTATCATATAGCCATCTTTTGGAACGACATTTAAGTTTTTAAATGGACCAGTAATTGCTTTAGCGTATTGAACTGCTTCTTTTTGGACTACTGGATCTAAAGATTGTTTTTGAATGACCATTTCTTTTTGACAATCAAACACTTCAATTTGTTGATTTGTATTTGCGAACGCATTTGTTGATAATAGAAATAAAAGAAGAGAAATGACCCCGATTTTTTTTATCATAATACAACACCTCACCATTACTATCCCCTCAAAAGCTTTAAATATTTTTCTGTCACATTCATGTAACAAAGATGTTGTATGATACAATTGGTTTTTGTTTAAAAGCAATGGAGGAAAAAATATGAAAGTTTTAATTGCAGATGACGAACAAGATATGTTAAGAATTTTAAAAGCTTATTTTGAAAAAGAAGGCTTCGAAGTTTTATTAGCGAAAGACGGAGAGGAAGCACTTCAAATGTTTTATGATGAAAAAATTGATTTAGCTATTTTGGATTGGATGATGCCGAAACATAGTGGTATTACTGTCTGTCAGGAAATAAAAAAGAATTCAAGCGTAAAAGTGTTAATGCTTACGGCGAAAAGTGAAAGCGAAGATGAATTAGCAGCGCTTCAAAGTGGGGCAGATGAGTACGTAAAAAAACCATTTCATCCAGGAGTACTAATTACGCGAGCGAAAAAGCTTATTCAGCATGATGATATTATTCAAGTACAAGATGTAAAGATAAATTTCGCCAAAAATAAAGTATATAAAAATGATATAGAGTTAGAAATTACAAAAACAGAGCTCGAATTAATAAAATGCTTTTTAAATCATAAAGGAACGATTTTAACTCGTAAAAAATTGCTAGATATTGTATGGGGATTTGACTATTTTGGAGAAGAGAGAACGGTTGATACACATGTAAGAAGGCTGCGTAAAAAAATTGGAGAAAATATTATTAAGACGCATCGCGGGCTGGGCTATAGTTTGGAGGAACAAAGTGAATAAACTTGGGAAAAAGTTATTTTTCAGTATTTCTGCAACTGTTATTCTCATCTTTATGATTTCATTATTATTCATTAACAATCTCTTACCGAACTATAATATTTATAAAACACGTGAAAACTTAAATAAATTTACAACACAAATACAAAATACAACAGTGGAAAATATAGAGGATGTTATTCATACAATTGAAAGTGAAAATAACGTTACAATTGCGTATACGCCAATTAATCAGTCAGAAGATGCTATGAACGAAGCGTTACGCATGCAACTTACGAAAAAGAAAGTAACTTTAAATAAGCTTTGGATTACGAAAGACGAAGTTATGAAAGTGAAGACGGAAGGACAATCGAATAAACTGTACGATCAAGGAAAGGTAAAAGCGAGTTTTTTTGCTAAATATATTGCGAAAGATGATACGATAATTTTAATTGGGACTTCCATTGCGAATTCAAATGAAATTATAAATACGTTAAATACATTTTACTTATACATCGTATGTTTCTCGCTCCTTCTTATTATTTTACTTGTGTGGATACTTTCAAAAATAATAACGACGCCACTGAAAGAGCTAAGTGATGTAGCTCAGGATATTTCACATTTGCAGTTTAAAAGAACGAAAGTGAAAACGAATGATGAAATAGGAGAGTTGGCCAATAGTATTAATATCATGAGCGAAAAACTACATGAAGCACATCAAGATTTAACTGATCGTAATGAACATTTAAAACGATTTATGGGTGATGTGACGCATGAATTAAAGACACCGATCGCATTAGTAAAAGCATACTCTATGGGGATTAAAGATGGATTAGATGATGGGACTTATGTAGATACAATTATTAAACAAACAGATCAAATATCAAATTTAATTGAAGAACTATTACGATTTTCTAAACTAGAAAGAGATATTTTACAAAAAGAAGAATTCCCCATTGAATCACTGGTCCAGAGTATATTAGATAAGCATCAGATAGAACTGGATTCGAAAGAAATTAACTTGCAAGTAAACTGTAATACGAGCGATACAATCGTTTATGCAGATTTAAATAAAATGAGAATGGTGTTTCAAAATTTAATTTCTAATGCAATAAAATATTCAGCAAATCAAAACATAATAATTACTTTAGAAGATAGAAATAAAAGTATATATTTTCAAATAAAAAATGGCATTCATACGGAAAAAATTAAAGATATCGATAAAATTTGGGAGCCTTTTTACGTACTAGAATCTTCTCGTAGTAAAGAAAAATCAGGTACAGGATTAGGACTAGCGATAGTGAAAAGTATTTTAGAAAGACATGGTTTTGAATATGGAGTTTCCTCTATAGATGGAGAAATTCAATTTTATATAAATGTGAAAAAGGATTAATGAAAATATTAGTCCTTTTTGCAGCTTTAGAGGTTAGCGATACAGGATGAATCACCATAATTTTCAAAATCGATGTATTAAATGGAGAATTAGCAAATGTTCTACTTTCATTAAATTCACGTGAAGTTCACAGGGAAACGTTATATTTACATAGTTACATTTGAATTTAATGAAGTGAGGTATTCGGATTTGAAAAGAAAGAAATTAGTAATTGGTAGCATTTTAATGGGGATGACGTTATCTTTATCTGCATGTGGTTCATCAGATAATATTGTAACTACAAAATCAGGAAGCATTTCAGAAAGTGATTTTAACAAAAAATTAAAAGAAAACTACGGTAAACAGAATTTATCTGAAATGGTAGTAGAGAAAGTATTAAATGATAAATATAAAGTTACGGATGAAGAGGTAACGAAACAACTGAAAGAATTAAAAGACAAGATGGGCGATAATTTTAGTACATATATGGAATCTAATGGTGTGAAAAATGAAGATCAGTTGAAAGAGAAATTAAAGCTTACTTTCGCTTTTGAAAAAGCTATTAGAGCAACCGTAACGGAAAAAGATATTAAAGATCACTATAAGCCAAAGCTTCAAGTTAGCCATATTTTAGTGAAAGATGAAAAGACAGCAAAAGAAATTAAAGAAAAATTAAATAGTGGCGAAGATTTCGCGGCATTGGCTAAACAATATTCAGAGGATCCAGGTTCTAAAGAAAAAGGTGGAGAACTATCTGAATTTGGACCTGGTATGATGGTGAAAGAATTTGAGGATGCTGCGTATAAGTTAGAAGTTGGTCAATTGAGTGAACCTGTTAAATCTTCTTTCGGATATCATATTATTAAGCTAACGGATAAAAAAGAGCTTAAACCGTATGAGGAAGAGAAAGAGAATATTCGTAAAGAATTAGAACAGCAACGTATACAAGATCCTCAATTCCATCAACAAGTTACTAGAGATCTGCTTAAAAATGCAGATATAAAGATATCTGATAAAGACTTGAAAGATACCTTTAAAGAGTTGGAAAAATAATAAATGGAATGTAAGGCAATCGATAGAAATATTGGTTGTCTTTTTCTCTATTTATCCCGCTATTTGCCGGGCAGTAAGACCCCCACCTCAAAATTTAGCGGAAGCAAAGAAGTTAGGTGGGGGCCCTGCTGCTCGTAAACGCCCGATTGGTGAGTGCTGATTAAAGTTTCACTTTATAAAGAAGGAGGGAGTGGGAAAATACTTTCACACCTGCATTAAATTTTACTTAATAAGAAATCTTTGAGTTTCTCAACTTTTATATAAAAATAAAACTGAATTTTCAGTTATTTTGTTATATAGTAAAAGAGAACGAATAAGGGGAGGGAACATTTTGAGTAAAAAGAAAATGGCAATTACACTGTCAGCAATGCTATCTGCAACAATTATACCTAGCTTTACTATGGATGTGCATGCAGAGAAGAAGGAAGAGACTAAAAATACGAAAATTGAATTAGAAAATGGGATGACAAAACCGATTTATTTTCTCGATGAAGCCATTATCGAAAATTTATATGTAGAGACAGAAGTTGATAGTGATCGAGACGGTAAGAAAGACAGAGTATCGATAAAAGTTATGCGTCCAAAGACAGATCCGAATGTGAAGGTTCCTGTTATTTATGAAATGAGTCCATATCGATCTGGATTAAAAGATGTTCCTGTATATAATGTAGATGAAGAATTGTATGCGTATGAAGGAAAACCGTATGGAGCGGTTAATCTTGGTTCGTATGGGAACTATTACGTGCCAAGAGGTTATGCAGTTATTCTAGGCGAAAGTATCGGTACTGGAAAATCAGATGGATGCCCTACAACTGGAGATGAACAAGAAATATTCGGTACAAAGTCTGTTATTGATTGGGTAAACGGTCGCGCGAAAGCATTTACAGAACAGGGTGAGGAAGTTCAGGCAAATTGGTCTACAGGAAATGTAGGTATGACTGGAGTTTCTTATAATGGTACACTACCAAATGCTGTTGCGACTACTGGAGTTGAAGGTTTAAAAACAATTATTCCAATCGCAGCAATTAGTAGTTGGTATGATTATTATCGAGCAAATGGTGCAGTCATTGCTCCAGGTGGATATCAAGGAGAAGATACAGATAATATGGCAGAAGCAGTACTAACAAGAGAAAATCCTGAAGTTTGCGGGCAAGTAATAAAAGAGTTAACAGCTGGTCAGGACCGGAAAACTGGTAATTATAATGATTTTTGGGATAAACGCAATTATGTAAAAGATGCTAAAAGTGTAAAAGCAAGCGTATTTGTTGTTCATGGTTTAAATGATTGGAATGTTAAGACGAAGCAGTTCGCGCAATGGTGGGATGCACTCGGAGAAAATAATGTTCCTCGTAAAATGTGGCTACACCAAGGTGGTCATGGTGGGACATCAAGTAATAACTGGCAGCAAACACAAAATAAATGGTTAGATTATTGGTTGTATGGAATTGAAAATGGAATTATGGATGAACCAATGGTTGATGTGCAAAGAGAAAATAAATCGTGGCAAAAGATAAAAAATTGGCCAGATCCAGCGGCTGTACCTTCAAAAATCCGTATGTATTTAAGTAATAAATCAGTCAATTTGCCACTAAGTATGGGATCGGCTAATAAAGTTTTCTCATTCTTAGATGATGCACAAATGAAATCAAATCAATTAGTAGCAAACCCAGAATTAGAAGTAGCCAATCGATTAGTATATACAATGCCCGTACTTCAAAAAGATACACGCATAAGTGGTACACCAAAGATTTCAATTACAGGAAATATTGATCGATCTGTATCAAATTTAACAGCATTACTTGTTGACTATGGAGGAACGAAGCCGGAAATCGTAACACGAGGCTGGATGGATCCACAAAACTTAAAGAGTATAGAAAATTCAACAGCGATTCAACCGGGCAAAGATTATACATTTACATGGGACATGCAGCCAGATGATTATGTCTTTAAAGCTGGACATCAAATAGGGGTTGTTTTAATTGCTAGCGACTATGATTATACAATTAGACCGAAAGCGGGCACGAAACTTACAGTGAAATTAAGTGAAGTGACATTGCCGATTGTGAAATAAATATTTTTTACAAAGAGCTTACTAAAGTAAGCTTTTTATTTTATAGTTTGAATTTTTAATTTTATATTTCGAATTGGAAGGTTATGTAATACAATATCATTATATTCTATGGAAGGTGAGTGATATATTATGACAGTCAGCTCTTTCGAAAGCGCATTAAAATTAGAGGTACGAGAAGATTAGTTGAATTGAAATCTTCCGTACGTAAAAACGGAGGAGAAAATAAATGTTTAGTTTTTATAGTACACTTTGTACGGAACTGTATGATTACACAAAACCAGTCGGTTATTCTTTAAATGGTGATATTGAGTATTACAAAGAACGTTTAAAAAATTGTAAGGGAAGAATTCTCGAAGCTGCAGTAGGATCGGGACGTGTCATTATTCCGTTTCTTGAAGCTGGTTTTAAAGTTGATGGGATAGATTATTCACCTGAAATGCTTGATTCTTGCCGTAAGCGGTGTAAAGAGAGAGGCTTACATCCTAATTTATATGAAGGAAGCTTGCAACAATTTTCACTTCCGCATAAATATGAGGCAATTATCATTCCTACTGGATCTTTTTGTTTAATTGAAAATCGTGTGGATTCTATAAACGCATTGAAATGTTTTTATGAACATCTTAATCCATGCGGACGATTAATCGTAGATATTATGCTTCCGCATGACTGGAAGACTGGGGAAATTCATACATCGACTTTTTCTTTGCCGAGCGGAGACGGAATCACATTAGAAAATAAATCAATTGAAATAGATTGGCTGAACCAAGTTACTGTATCATATTTGAAATATGAAAAGTGGAGTAAAGGACAGCTAGTACAAACAGAGTTACAACGTTTTGCGCTGCGCTGGTATGGAATAGTAGAGTTTAAACTCCTTTTAGAAAGTATAGGTTTCTCTAACATTACTTGCTCTGCCGAATATGATTATGAAAAAGAACCGTCAAATGCAAATCAAATGATTACTTTTGAAGCTGTGCGAAACGAGAAATAAAAGAACTATCTATGAAAATAAGGCAATTGATATAATATCGATTGCCTTATTTTAATTGTATATCGCTTACATGTTATTAGGTTTTCATTGTCCAAGCATTCTGCTACTTACTACATATACTATTTATGTTAAAGTCAGCTACTATTTTATATAGGGCTGTTATTTTCCTATAAATGCTATTTTAGTGAAGTGGGAGGAATCAATTTGGAAAATATAGAACAAGATAGAATTGAAAATCAAGTGTATTCAAATCGTGTAGTAAGATCAGAATTTGATGCGAATTGGGAAACTTGTATATCAAAGAGTGGTTATGTAATTTATGTAGCAACAAGTAATAATGCTGAAGTAATAGTACTTCTTGCAGATGGTTCAAGTAAATTATTAATTTTCGAAAAAGGCGGTAAAGTAGTAGTAGGTGGCGGTGGAACAAGTCATTACAGTAAGCCACATATTGCAAGAAATATTTAAGGTAAAACATGTAATTGAGAAGAAGCTGGAAAACGGTTAGTCATTCATATTTAGAGAATGACCAACCGTTTTTAAATGTAGTTTTTGAAGAATTATATAAGCAATATAAAAAGCATTTCCTATTTCGGCAAATGCTTTTTATATGTTATAGTATAATAGTGTCTTAAAGTAATGTTATTTTAATATATTTCAAAGTTTGTTGTGTATTATTTTTATATTAAATTAGCACTTAAAGTATTTTTTTATATAAGGAGTAATAATTAGAGAAATGAAAAATATAGACTTTATACTAGAAAGTGATGAGGCATTAAAACCGTCTGAACGATTAGTACTATTACTATTAGAGAAGCATAGAATGTTATATACGAACGATCTATTGGCATTATCAAATTTATCATATAAAACATTAACAGATTCATTAACGGCGCTAGTTTTAAAATCGTATGTGTTAAAGGAAACAGGTAAGGGAAGAAGACAGAATTGCTATAGATTAATATGATAAGGCGGCTGTTTTAGAAGCTTTTACATATGTTTTTTTCAATCGTAAGGCGAAAATGTGTTTTTGTTTTCAAACGAAAATCTTACTATAAGAGTGGTTAAGTTAGTAGCATTTCATTTTTGTGAATGTAATTATTTCGTTATTGAAAATACAAAAATAAAATAAACTGCATAAAACAGAAATAAAAAAACAATCCATTTTAAAAAGGATTGTTTTTTTATTGGAATAATATTATTTGATATGTTGAAAGCATGAATGGCAGTAATAGAAATTACCTGTTTTAGTTCATGCAATTGACAAATATGATGAAAACTATGTGTATAGTTTTTTTTGATTGCTTTTTCAGTAACTATAATGAAATCATAGTCTTCATTGTTTAAAGGCATTATTTTTAACATTATTGCTATTCAATATTAAGCACAAAAATTAATATATAATATTATTATGTAAACTTAGGGCTTTAAAAGGGAAATGTAATAATTAATAGAACATGTAGAAGGGGGATGCTTAAATATTTTGAAGGATGGGAGATTATTATGAAGCATTTACAATCAATAGCACAAGCTGTTATAAGTGGTAATAGGGAAAAAGTAGTGGAGTTTATAAAGGCGAGTCCAAGTATTGTTAACGAATGTAGTGAAGATGGCTGGACACCACTTCATTTAGCAGCTTATTTTGGACAGACAGAAATAGCGAGTTTTCTTTTAGAAAGCGGTGCAGATATACATAGTAGAGCAAAAAACGAAAATGAAAATACACCTTTGCAAGCAGCAATTGCGAACAAGCAAAGTGAACTTGTCACTTTCTTAATTGAAAAAGGATCAGATGTAAATATTATGCAAAGTGGTGGCTGGACAGGACTTCACGAAGCAGCATTATTAGGAAATGAAGAAATAATTATGTTACTCCTTAAAAATGGAGCTAATAAGATGATTAAGAAAAATGATGGGAAAACAGCGTATGAAATTGCATTAGAAAAAGGATATGATCACCTATTACATCATTTGAAACAGGAAGTGAACTTATGATGAATAAATGGAGTGTTGGTATATTTTTATTTAATGAAGTAGAAGTGTTAGACTTTGCAGGGCCATTTGAAGTTTTTTCTGTAACTGAGGTGAATGAAGAAAAAACATTTACTGTTTATACAGTTAGCGAGAATGGGGAAATGATTACAGCAAGGAACGGATTGAAGGTACAGCCAGATTATAGTATTGAAAATTTACCACCAGTGGATATTTTAATAATTCCGGGTGGGCTAGGTGCTAGAGAATATGAAATAAAAAATGAAATAGTAATAAAATGGATTCGCCAACAAATGAAAGAAGTAAAGCTGATGACTTCAGTTTGTACAGGAGCGCTATTACTGGCGAAAGCAGGTTTACTGGAAGGTTTAAAAGCAACAACACATTGGGCTAGTATTGAAAAGTTTAAAAATGAGTTTAAAAATGTTGAAGTTATAGAAAATGTAAAGTTTGTAGATGAAGGACATATTATAACATCTGCCGGAATTTCAGCTGGAATTAATATGGCATTTCATATTGTGAAAAACTTGTTAGGTATACATGTTGCGGAGGACACAGCGAAGCGAATGGAGTATGATATTAGTTTGCCAAATTAAAAAGCCCGGATTGGGCTTTTTATATTGAATGAATATAGTTAAGCTCTTCATCACTCAAAATAGGGCGAACAGATGCATTTGCATTTTCTTGTGCTTGCATTCCGGTTTTGGCACCAGGAATTACAACACTTACTGCCGGATGAGAGAGTACATAGCGAAGTGCAAGTTGCCCTAGGGTCTGATTTTTATTTGAGAGCAACCGAAGTTTCTCTACGGTTTGTAAGTCTTCTTGAAACCAAGTTTCATTTGGCCAATCTTTGCGTAAATCTCCATCTGGAAAAATTGTTTTATTTGTGAATTTTCCAGTTAAAATGCCCATTTTTAATGGACCACGAATAATAGCTCCTAGATTTTTCTCTTGTAAGAATGGTAATATATCTTTTTCTGGTTTTCGATTTAATATATTGTAATCAAGTTGTACGATATCAATTTCGTTGTTGTTATTGAAATGATGAATGTATTGTAAATCATGAGTCGAAACACCGACTGCTCTTACTTTTCCATCACGTTTTAATATGTCAAATGCACGTAGAAATGCTTCTGTTTCTCTACGATTATGCCACCAAATATGACAAAAATAAAGATCAATATAATCTGTTTGAAGACGTTGTAAACTTGTTTCGAATACGGCGATGATTTTTTCGGGAGTATCATATACAGGAACTCCATTAGGGTCGTAGTGGTGTCCGATTAAACCACCTTTCGTTGATAGGATAATATCATTACGATGTCCTTTAATCGCGGTAGCCACCAACTTTTCACTATGTCCTAAACCATACACATCCGCAGTATCAATAAAATTCACACCACACTCAATTGCTTTTTTTATAGCGGTTATAGATTGTTTATCATTAACCGGTCCCCATTCATCACCACCGATTGCCCATGCCCCAAAACCTATTTCAGAAACAGTTATTCCAGTTTTACCTAATGTACGGTAATGCATATTTTCCCTCCTTATAAGCATGTTATAACATGGATATGTAGGCAAGGATTTTTGTGTGTAAAAAAACTCTTCTACAATAGTAGAAAAAGAATTACAGAAACTACTATTTTATAGCAGCATACATAAAAAATTTCGATGTAAATATGGAAATGTCGTCGAATGCTATCTTTAATTGGTTAATTTATGGGATATTTTTGTGAAGGAGTTTATTTTATAAGAATAGAATTTAGTTTAGTAAGAAAACGTGCCGATGGTAGTGAAAAATATGGGTTAGGGGGATTTGAATGAGGAAACTCAAACGAGTAAATGTTCCTAATATACCAGAGCAATTATCACAACCTAGTGACAAGCGTAGGGTAAATAAAAAGAAGTTAAGGCGACTTATTTTAATGGTCCTTTTTATTGCGGCAACTACTTTGTACGTTCAATATATTTTAACGAAACAACAAGAAATAATTGATAAAAAGAAAGATACGATTATGGATCAAAAGAAACAATTAGTATCTTTAAAGAAAGATAAAGGTTCTTTAAAGACTAACATAGAAAATTTAACAGACGATGAAGAAGAAATTTTGAAGTTTGCGAGAAAAGAGTATCAATTTTCTAAGTCAAATGAAACTATATTTGTGATGCCAAAGTAATGAAAAAACAGTTAGCCATAGCTAACTGTTTTTTCATGTTTAAATGTCATGGTACAAGGAACAATCACATATTGTAAAAATGAAGAGTTTGAGATATTTTCACAATTATGGAATATACACCGAAATAAAAATTGTTAAAATTCTGTTAATTGTATTATAATACAAGATAAGCGGATACATTTTTTAATCAACGTTGAGTTCATCGCTCATACGACTATTAAGAAACCCGTTATCCTCGTATAAGAAAGGAAGGTAGCTGTGTACGCTTCAAATACAATTTATGTCGTAGGGGATGCGAAAGCACCTCAAAATAATCCCATTACTGAAAAGTTTAAAAGCTATTTCGTAGCATTTGTTCTTGTTAAGGATACAGGGGAAATTGTAGATGCAGACTGCTCAGCGACAATTGCATTAACATCTCAATTTGTTAAATATTTATTTCTACATAAAAATATAAATGACCCGGCGTTAGTAATGGAAGTAAAGAACCGATATTTCGGTTCTTCTCAAAAAGCGTTACTTGTAGCGCTAAAAGATGCACAGAAAAAATATAATCAGATTGCTGCTTTGTCTACTCAATCATAGACAAAATCCAGCCGTAAGAATCATTCTTATGGCTGGATTTTTTTATTCCACATTAAAGTCCTACATCAAAAGCAAAGTAGAGAGATAGGAGAGTAAATGCTCAATAGGTTTACCTAATAATCTGTGGGTATAAATTTCCGGTGGATTAAGATTTCACTTCATTGGAGAACGAAAGGATGAACAAAATGAAAATTACAGACGTAAAAGTAAATCGTAGACGTATAAAACTTCATACACCGTTTAAAACCGCGCTTCGTACTGTAACAGAAATTGAAAGTATAGATGTTTATATTCATACAGACGAAGGAGTGATTGGTAAGGGGGCTGCAGCCGCAACGCCAGTTATTACGGGTGATTTCACCAGTGGAATGGAAGAAGCGATTTTAGGACCGATGCGTTCATGTTTAATTGGTCAAGATATCATTCAGTTTCAGCAGTTACTAGAGCGCATTCAAATGAGTTGTATTGGAAATTCAAGTGCGAAAGCAGCGGTAGATATCGCTTTATATGATGTATATTGCCAATATCAAAATGTGCCGTTATATGCATTGTTAGGCGGGAAGAAAGAAATTTATACGGATATTACAGTGAGTGTGGATGAGCCTGTATTAATGGCAAAAGAAGCGAAGAAACATATAGAAAAAGGATTTCAAACATTAAAGATTAAAGTGGGTAAAGAGGCGCATTTAGATTTGGAACGTATTGAGGCAATTCGAAATGTGGTACCAAGAAATACGACATTACGTTTAGATGCGAATCAAGGTTGGAGTCCAAAAGAAGCGGTCTCTATCATTCAAGAGATGGAAAATCGTAATTTAAATATAGAATTTATTGAACAACCAGTACACGCGAAAGATTGGGATGGGTTAAAGTACGTCAAAGATCGTGTGCAAACGCCAATTATGGCCGATGAAAGTATATTTTCAGTAAGTGATGCATTAAAGCTCGTTCAAGGAAGATATGCAGACTTAATTAATATTAAATTAATGAAATGTGGTGGCATACGTGAAGCATGGCGTATTGCAGATATCGCAGAAACAGCTGGTGTGAAGTGTATGGTGGGAAGCATGATGGAATCTTCACTTTCCGTTAGTGCTGTTGCGCATTTAGCGGCAGCGCATCCTAATATTCATTATTTTGATCTTGATGCACCGCTTTGGTTAATGGAAGAGCCGGAAGGAATGACTTATTCTGGATCAAAGGTAAACCTTCAATCGACAGTGAATAGTAAGTCTTAGGAGAAGAGACTAGTAAACTATTTTTTAAGGGGGATATATATGAAAAAAGTAGGAACTGCATTTTTAACAACTTTATTTATATTTTCATCGTTTACATCGGCAAATGCTGAAGAAAAGAAGGATAATAAAGCATTTATAGATGTATCTGCTGCAACGTTATGGACAGCACCTGATTCATTAAGGTCAATCGATACACCAAGTGCAACAAACCCAGTGGATCTATGGAAATGGACAAAATCAATGACACTTGACGAGAAACTATGGTTAACAAATGCAAATAAATTAGAAACACAAGCGTTACTCGGTCAAGAAGTAACTGTTATTGATAAGAAAGGCGAATGGGTGAAGGTATTAGTGCATGGACAGCCAACACCACGAAATGAAGAAGGTTATCCGGGCTGGATGCCTGAAAAGCAATTAACATATAATCAAGAATTTGCAGATAAAACAAATGAACCTTTTGTGTTAATAACAAAGCCAACAGCGATTTTATATATAAATCCTTCTGAAAAACATAAATCACTTGAAGTCAGTTATAATACAAGACTGCCGCTATTAAGTGAAGACACAATGTCATACCGTGTATTGTTGCCAAATGGTCAGAAAGCATGGCTACGAAAAAATGATGGAACAGTTTACCGTTCTCAAACTGATATTCCAAAACCGACCGCTGATGATTTAATTAACACAGGGAAAATGTTTTTAGGTTTACCTTATATATGGGCTGGTACAAGTGGTTTTGGATTTGATTGCTCTGGCTTCACGCATACGATTTATAAATCGCACGGCATTACAATTCCGCGAGATTCTGGACCGCAATCAAGAGCAGGGGTTACAGTTGATAAAGAAAATTTACAGAAGGGAGATTTAATTTTCTTTGCGCATAATCAAGGAAAAGGTAGTGTCCATCATGTTGCAATGTATATTGGTGATGGCAATATGATTCACTCACCAAGAGCTGAAAGGTCGGTAGAGATTATACCAGTAAATACACCAGGATATATAGAAGAATACGCTGGTGCACGTCGTTACTTACCTTAAAAATAGAGGGGGCTTTCAAATGAAAAAAATTGTTCGTTACTCATTAGTTAGTACTCTATTAGCTTCTTCATTTTTAGTTGGCTGCGCAAAAGAAAAAACTGCAACAAAGCCGAAAGATGAGAAGAAAGTATTGCAGTTACTAGAAATAGGTGAAATTCCGTCGTTAAATTCAGGGAAAGTAACAGATGCAGTCTCGTTTAACGTTTTAAATAACGTAATGGAAGGACTATTCCGTTTATCGAAAAATGATGAAGTAATTGAGGCAGGCGTACAAAAATATGAAGTGAGTAAAGATGGAAAGACATATACATTCCAATTGCGTGATGCGAAATGGTCTAACGGAGATCCAGTAACTGCTCATGATTACGTATACACTTGGAAGCAATTGATTAATCCAGATACCGCTTCTCAATATGCATACATTGCGTACGATGTGAAAAACGCTGAGAAGATAAATAAAAAACAACTAGGTCTAGATGAATTAGGAGTAAAAGCGAAAGATGATAAAACATTCGTCGTAGAGCTAGAACATCCTGTACCGTATTTTACGAAATTATTAATTTTACCATCTTTCTATCCAATTAACGAAAAATATGCGAAAGAGCAAGGTGATAAATACGGATTAGAAGCAAATAAAGCGGTATATAATGGACCGTTTACATTATCAGAGTGGAAGCATGAAGCTAGCTTTACAATGAAGAAAAACGATAAATATTGGGATAAAAAAGAAGTGAAGTTAGATGAAGTAAACTATCAAATTGTAAAAGAAATTTCAACTGCGGTAAATTTATATGAAACAGATAAAGTTGATAGAGCTGTTATTTCTACAGAATTCGTAGATAAATATAAAAATAATCAAGAGCTAAAACAATACACAGATCCAGTTATGTACTTCTTCCGATTTAATGAAAATGTACCGATTCTTAAAAATAAAAATGCAAGGCTTGCGCTAAGTACAGTTTTTGATAAGAAAGGACTTGCGGATTCATTTTTAAATGATGGTTCGGTTGCTGCAAATTATTACGTACCAAAAGGATTCTTAAAAGGCCCAGATAAGAAAGATTTTAGAAGTACGGCTCTTGAGTTTAATAAGACGAATGTAAAACAGGCGAAGGAATATTGGGAGAAAGCAAAACAAGAGACAGGTACAAATGAAGTGACGTTAGAACTATTAAATTATGACTTAGAAAACTTTAAAAAAGTCGGAGAGTACATTAAAGAGCAGCTTGAGAAAAATTTACCTGGATTAAAAGTGAATGTGAAATTACAGCCACATACGCAAAAATTAGCACTTGAGAAGAAGAAAGAATATGAAATGTCGTTATCACGCTGGTTACCGGATTATCCAGATCCAATGACTTACTTAGAAGTATTCCTTTCTGGAAGCAGTGTTAATAATACAGAATATGCAAACCCAGAATATGATGCGTTAATTAAGAAGATTAAAACAGAATTAGGTAATGATGAAAAGGCTCGCTGGAAAGCAATGCAAGATGCTGAAAAAATGCTACTTGATGATGCGGTAATTGCACCGGTATTCCAGCGTGGATTATCTTACTTACAAAAACCATATGTGAAAGATTTATATGTACATCAATTTGGTCCATCTACAAGTTTAAAATGGGCAGATGTACAAAAATAAAAGAATGGGGAAACAGACTTCACGTGTGTGATAGTCTGTTTTTTGTACAGTTCCGAATGAAATATAGACATTTCATATGTTTTTTCACGACTTAAAAATAAAATTATTACTAAAATTCCAGTGTGAAATTTATGTAGAATCTTGTATAATTAACGTGTTTCTATGGAAACATTTTCTGGCGCTATTTATATAGGGCTTAATAGAACAAGGAAGGAAATACATACATGTATATAATAGATAAATAGAATGGAACATGTATAGAGAAAAAGGAGAGAAAAGATGGCGTGTCAAAAACAAGGGTTACAAGTTAATAACGATAGAAAGAGGGACAGAAAATGAAAATGAAGCATGCTTTTGGTCCTATAATTTTAGCGTGTGTGCTGTTTTTCATTATCATTCTAATCCCATCGAAAAGTTTAGTATCGCTTATTAGTGATAAGAAGGTAGAAGATGCGGCAACTTCTTTACAAAAAGAGAAATTACAAAGTGCTTTCTTACAGCAAAAAATGTTAGAGAATTCACAGTATTTACCGATGTACGGTTCATCAGAATTTTTACGAATGGATGCATATCATCCGTCTAATTATTTCAAAGTAAATCCAGCTGGTTTTACACCGTTTTTAATTGGAACTGGCGGTACACAAAGCTTAGCTCATATTTTAAATATGACATCTACTATGGATGAATTAGAAGGTAAAAAAGTAGTCTTTGTTCTTTCACCACAATGGTTTACAAAGACTGGTGTCTCACAAGGGGATTTCACTAATAATTTCTCCAAACAACAAGCATATCATTTTATTTTTAATGATGAGATAAATCCAGAAATGAAGAAGCAAATCGCGAAACGGCTATTAGATTATAAAGTTGTTCAAGAAGATGATATATTAAAAAATTCATTAGAAGGTATTGTATATAATGATACAAAACATAACATAAAAGCAGGTTTAGCTAAACCACTTGCTTATATGCATCGAAATATTTTAGATTATAGAGATTTATTTAACTCTTTATTTAAAATCGAACCGATGAAAGAGAAAACAAATATCGGACTTCGTTCAATTTCTTGGGAAGATGCACGTAAACACGCGGAACAAGAAGGGAAAGCTGAGTCTACTACAAATACATTCGGAATTGAAAATCCGTATTATCATAAGAATAATCTGAAGAAAAAACTAAAAGGTTTAAAAAACTTTAGAGCAAATGAAACATATGATGAATCACCAGAATATGATGATTTACAAATTATTTTAGATTTATTTAAAGAGAAAAATGTCAAACCACTCTTTATTTCTGTACCTGTAAATGGGCCTTGGTATGATTATACTGGTTTCCCGAAAGAACGCCGTGAAGTGTATTATAATAAAGTTCGAGAACAGGTTGAGAAAGCAGGATATCCAGTAGTTGATTTCTCTGGTCATGAATATGATAAGTATTTCTTAAAAGATACGATTCATTTAGGCTGGAAAGGTTGGATTTATTTTGATGAAGCAGTGCAGAAATTTTATTCTGAGAAATAAAGTATAGAAATCGGAATGGCTATGAGCCGTTCCGATTTTTTTAGTATAGAGGATTTTGGTGAGGGCAATTTGGGAATGCATGTATATCTTGAACCTGTCTATAATCATAATGTTTCATTGCGAACTGAGCTTGATAAAGGTATTCATACACATATAATTGACCATCATGCGCTGAACATAATACGCCAGAAGTTCCTTGCCCATTTATGAAGGAAATACCGATAGGGCGTCCGATTAAGTATGGTATTTTTTGCTGCCAATGCATAGGGGAATCACTCCTTTTTGAGATAATATACGAAAAGAATGATCGAATGGTTGCTTATCCATGTAAATGTAGATGGAAAGGTGATATATAATTCCTGAAGATTAATTCATATATAAATAAAAAACCGCTATAATTCCGAATGAATTTATAGCGGTTTTTATTATATTCTTAAGCAAGATTTTTGCGCTTTTTTGTCCATTTTTTTATAACGAAGTATAAAAGTATAAGTACGACGCCACCAATTGCAAATGATTTCACATACGGACCAGCAATATCGTTTATATTCTCCCAGTTTTCGCCTAGTTTTTCACCTAAATAAATGAAAATAATAGACCAAGGGATAATCGCAAGTGCTGTTAATGTAGTAAAACGTAGTAAAGGCATTTTTGTAATACCAGCAGGAATTGAAATCGCATGACGTACTACTGGAATGAAGCGTGCTGTAAAAATGACGCCAGTTCCGTAACGATTAAACCAATCTTCTGCAGCATCTATTTGTTTTTTATGTATGAAAATATATTTTCCATAACGTTCTAATATGGGGCGTCCGCCGTATCGTCCAAGCCAATAAATAAAGATTTGGGCAATAACACCGCCAATTGTACCGAATACGACTGCACCTATAAATGAGATACTACCATTGAATACTAAGTAACCTGCATAAGCAAGGACTATTTCACTTGGAATAATCTCAATCATAAGTCCAAGCATAATGCCCCAATAACCTAATCCTTCAAAAAACGTTAATACTGAATGAATAAAACTACTTAACATTGTTGCACCTTCTAGTTTATGAATTTTTGAGTATAAGAACCTTTTATTTAATAATGTAAAAGGTTCACTATATGTAGATTATATCTTATTTACATAGGGGATTGCTATTTCAATTCTTTTATGTCTCTCATAAGTATTATAGTAAAGGATATAAGCCGCGTTTTCATGAAGGGTTAATGAAACGATTATTAAAAATTTCTCATATATCAATGATAATAGACTGAAAATTAAGTATAATGGTATAGGTCTTTCATTTACAAAAATAGGAGGAGAACGTATGTATATTACAGATCCGATTTATGGACCAATCTTTATTCGTGATAGAGATATCCTTCGATTGATAGATACAAAAGCATTTCAAAGGTTGGCGAATATTAAACAACAAGGACATACTTATCTTTTACATGAGAACGCAATACATACGAGGGAAGAACATTCGATAGGTGTATATGTGCTAGTAAATAAAGTGATAGAACATCTTACTGAGATTGGTGACATACATTTATCGAAATATGAACGAAAGCTAGTATCTACTGTAGCCCTTTTACACGATGTTGGACATGGGCCATATTCACATTGTTTTCAGCAAATATCGGGTGAAGATCATGGTGAGTGGACGGTACGAATCATTCAAGAGGACGAAGAAATACGTACGATTTTAAATCAAACAACTGGATTAATAGGTGATGTAACGAAAGTTTTAACAGAAGATGGAGTTTTTCCAATTATAGATGAGCTCTTATTTAATTCATTAGGAATGGATCAATTAGATTTTTGGAATAGAGATTTATATTACTCATCGCTTGAATTAGAAGGTTTACAGATAGAAGAATTGATTGCTAACATGCGTTTAATTGACGGTAAACTTGTTATTGAAGAATCGGGAATCCCCTTCATCGAACAATTAATGAAAATGAAAGAAGGGCTTTACAATAATGGATTTGGCCACCCGTTTGTGATAGGAAAAGACATATTGCTGCAAACAATTTTTAAAATGATAGAGGAGAAAAATCTTTCGTTCTATACTCCTGAACTTCAAAACTTTTTTCATAAAGGAGAGAAGTTAGAAGTAGAAGACTTTCTTCCGTTACAAGATGAAATAATTTTAAATGAAATACAGTGCTTTGCAAAATCAGATGATGTTGAAATAGTATCTTTAATTCAACTTTATGTTTCACCAACTAAAAGTTTATCATTTCAAAAAGGAGTGGAGGGTGATTTTAAAAAGGAAAATAACAATTTAGCGATAATAACTGAGAAAAAGGCGTACAGTTCATATGTAGGTGGTATTTACGTTTATAGTGAGGGGCAGTTAGAGGATATTGTAGAAAAATCCCCTTTTATTCAACAGATAGTGAGATTACCTAAAAAAGAATATGCATATTCTTTTTAAATTGGTTTGAAAACATAAAATAGATGGGGTGGAAATGTGAACTGGGAAGAACGTCTTCTAGAATTGGATGATTTACCAATTATATTAGAATGGTATAACGACGAAGAATTACATAACATAGCAGATGTGAAACCATTTAAGCGATATACAATAGAAGAACTTCGGGAGTATTGGACTAAAAAATTAGCGCGGTCTTATGCAAGTTATCATGTAATAATAGTGAGAGATGAAGTAATAGGAAGAATCGGATTAAAAAAGACGAAATATGATGATACCTATGTGATGGAATACTCTATTCTTATTGGCGTTTCGAATTTATATTCAAAAGGACTTGGAACAGAAATTACAAAGTATTTCATAAGTAAATCGTTTTTAGATTCCGATATACAAGCAGTTGTATTACAGGTAAGGGAAGATAACAAAAGGGCAATTCGTTGTTATGAGAAAGCTGAATTTAAAAAAGTAAAATCATATATAGAGAATGAAGTGAAAGTGTATGATATGCATAGAATTAAGAATGAGAAAATAGCACGGTAAAAAAAAGTTAATTCTGAATGTAATGAGGGTTAGAGGGATATATGGAACCTTAAATGACACTACTTGTAGATATGCGTAATACTACGGCTTTATATGAAATGAAACTTAAATTTAAATAAATCAAGCAAGCATTTGTTGTATATTTGGAACAGATGCTTGCTTGTTTCCGTTATAAAAAAATAGAAGCATTTCTGCTCCTATTTTTTAAGGCTTCACATCTAAGTTCTGTAAAAATAACGTTGCTGTTACGTAACGTTTTGCTAACATTTGTACATAAGCGGTATGTACAGAAAGGGTCGCAATAATAATAGCGTTACGAATTGCTTCGCGTTGTTCGTTATTAATTTGATCGAACTTGCTTGCGATTTTATCAGCTTTTTCTTTTACGATGTTTTCAATTGTATGAACTGTATCTGTTGCATTTAGTTGTAAGCAATTCCCTTGATTGAGTTCTTCAAATAGAGAAGAGTATGCTACATATAAATGAACAGGATTGATTAAATCATCACTTCGATCGGCTGGGTCATTAACGATAAGGCGTAATAGCTTACGAATTGATTCAAAATCAAGTGCTGTTTTTAAATCTTCGACAATGAACAGTAAGGCTGCTTGTTCAATCGAATATTTTTTCCCTTTTTGAGGAGAGCCAATCATTTCTTTTATATCTCGTTTCACCCAGTTTTGCATAGCAGTTACAGAGAAACTTGTGTTTTCAATCTGATTGCCAAGCGCAACTATTTCATTTAAAGAAAAACCGACATCAGTATCGTCAATTTTAATCAGCTTTTCAAAAATAGGTGAAAGTGCGGTAGTAATAAAAGCTGTAACGCTTTGTCCGCTTTCAATATCTTTTTTATGTGACTTTGCCCAAGCTTCTTGTAAAATACCGAGAGGCTTTTTCGTATTCCATCCTCTTAGTGATAGAAGAAGGGTAGCCATTTCGTTTCGTGTGAGATGAAATGTTTCCATCTTTTCACCTCCAAAATAATAAAAAGTTCTTATGAACTTATAATATGTTTTGTTTCATTTAAAGTCAATTCTGTTTTGCTTAATTTTTCCTTTGTCACCAAACTGTTGAAAGTAAATAATACTTGCATATTTCGACAAAAGTTCATATAATAAGTTCATAAGAACCTTTAAAATGTTCTTAAAAACAAATCTATCATTCTGAATTTACTAGAAAGATAGATTTCACATATATCTATATAAAAGGAGAATGGATATAATATGTTGAAAAAACTTGTAGCAGTAATGACAGCATTCATGGTTATCTTTGGGGCTAGCAGCTTTATGTTCGTAGATCATGCAGCAGCGAAAAGTTACAAATCTGGTAAAAAATCATTTACACCAAGTTCAGGTCAAAAGTCAAAAGTTGATTTAAACAAAAAAGACTCAAATGTAAATTCTCAAAAAATGACTCCAGATTCAAAAACGAAAGCAACAAACACAGCACCAAAAAGTAATAAAGGAAGCTTTATGAAAGGTTTATTACTAGGTGGTCTTGGTGGTTTACTAATGGGTAGCTTATTTGCAAATATGGGAGCTCTTGGTTCTGTATTAGCGTTTATGGTAAATATGTTAGTAATGGCTGGTATCGTAATGTTAGTAGTTCGTGCATTTAAATACTTCAAAGACCAACGTAAGAAGAAGGCAGATGAAGTAGCATGGAAACAATAAAAATTTCTGAACAAGAATTAATAAATGCGCTTTGCGTATATATAGCTGAAAAAAGACAAGTGGGTCCAGAAGAAGTGTTAGTTGAACTCATGTATGACGATGACTACGGTTTCTCTGCGGAAGTAGAGGTAAATGGTCGCCAGCAAATTTTAATTCAAGCAAACTTAATCGAAGCATTACGCTTATTGCTTGACAGAGAATATAATGTCAATTCATTCGCAGCGAGATTACAACTTGAATTAGATGATGAAGAAGGTATTTACGCATTAGCGAAATTTAATAACTCGGATGAGTAGAGAAAAGAGCTGTTGAGAATAATCTCAGCAGCTCTTTTTAGTATGTGCATATGTAGAAGAATAATCACGCCAAATTTCATTCATCTTTCGTCTACCGATATCTACCATCGGATTAAACTGAATTGCAGCTTTTTGACGAACAGAGTGAACGTTTTGAATGGCGTGATATAATTGTTGGTCGACTATATCATGTTTTTCACCTGCGTATTTAGCAATTGATAGACCTGCAACTGTTCCTTGCGCCATCGCAATTTTTCCGCTTTCAATGCCTGTAATATTGCCAGCTACAAATAAACCAGGAAGAGGGGTTTCCATTGTTTCGGAATGGAGAGGAACATGTCCGCCTAATTCTGAAATGTAATGGAAGGGACAACCAGCTACAGCTGCAAGTTCGGCAAGTGGATATAATCCCCCGGCAATACAAACAAAATCTGCTTCATATATTTTCTCTGATCCATTAATAACATTTCCTTTAGAGTCAATATTAGCAATACGTACACCTTCAACTTGATCTGTTCCGATAATTTCAAGAGCTGCTTTCCGAAGGTGAAGTGGCGTTCCGTTTATTTTCATTCCGCTGTTTGGATAGAATGTTAATCCAGTTTTTCGAATCCAATCATATTTCATAAAGTGGCTACCTATTCGTAAAATAGCAGAAGGAGCGAGATGTGCTGCATTTAAAAGAGAGTTTAAAACTTCTTCAGGTTCACCAGCTTTTTGACTTAACTCGCTTTTTTCAGGGAGTACAATATGATCTACTTTAATTCCCGCTAATTGCAATTCACTTAAAATGGCGAAAGACAAAATGTTAGCACCAATAATGATTCCTTTTTTTCCAACTTGCACGCGATGAACATTTGTCATAACTTGAGCTGCTCCAATTGACATCACTCCTGGAAGTGTCCAGCCTGGAAGGGGAATAGAATATTCCGCAGCACCAGTAGCAAGTAGTACGAACGGCGCTTCTAACGTACCGATATTAGTATGTACAAACCAATTGTTTTCATCTTTATCTAAATTATAGACCGACACACCGCACCTGATATGTACTGAAAGTGATTCTGCTTCTTCATGAAGTCGCTTCGATTCTTCTATTCCGTTCCACCATTCTCCAGTAGGCTCTTGATGCAACTGTCCTAACAATCTCCCGCCCGGCTTCATAAATTCATCAATAACGAGCACTTTTAGTCCGAAACGAGCACAAGAGATAGAAGCAGATAATCCCGCTGGCCCTGCACCGATAATAATTACATCACTCATCGTTTTTTCACCATCTTTCTCACGATATTCGGATGCTGTTTCCCGCTTTCAACAACCATGTTTTCTTCTACAACAGTTAAGCATGCGCGTACATTTGTTTGATTGTTTACTGTCACGCGGCATTCGGAACAGTGCCCGATATTACAATAAATACCTCGCGGTGTCCCGCTATCTTCATGAACTCTTAATGTCCGTATTTCATTTGCTAACAGGGCAGCAGCTATCGTTTCATGTTCATATGCTTCGTATTGATGACCGTTAAATTGAAAAGTAATACGCTCACTACTTTGTAAAGTACCTAAAATAGGGTGATGTGTAATTCTACTCATTTACTTTCACCTACCGATCCAAAAGTAACTGCACGTATTGGTGGTTGATATTTTAACGGTAGTTCATTAAGAGTTACGCCAGGCTTCGCATTTTCAATCATTCGATCTAACATTATTCTGCATGTACGACCACCGCAAAATCCCATGCCAGCACGTGTTCTTAGTTTTAATTCTCTTGCCGAGCAGTTATATTCAGCAATTGTCGATTGAAGTTGTCCGTATGTAACCTCTTCACAACGACAAACGATTAAGTTGTTTTTATTTGTCATATGTATTCCTCCTCTAGTTCGGTTTGCACAAATTATATATGCAAAAATCATGCCAATATAGAGGAGGGAGAGAGAGCTACCTGTAAACGCCTAATCGGTGCATACTGCTTCTTTATTGAAGTCCAAGTTTTTTTAAACGGTTATATAAAGTAGCCCTTGTTACGCCAAGTTGTTTTGCACATTCTAATTTATTGCCATTTAAAATTCGTAAAGCCCTTTCAATAACTTTTTTCTCATGCTCATCCATCTCTTCTTGTAAAGAAAGGATTGTATTATTGTTGCTGAGTAATAGGGAATGAGCTGTATGATTGTCTAAATTTTCGGTTGTATGAAATGGTAAATATTCTTGTTTTATAATTCCGTCTGTCGCAAATACCACAAGTCGTTCAACAACGTTTCGAAGTTCGCGAATATTACCTGGCCAATTGTAATGAAGCAGTTCATGCATAATGCTTGAAGGTAAGTCACGAATTGGTCTGTTATAGTTGATTGAAAAATCGTTTAAGAATGAGTATGTGAGTTCGATAATATCCTCTCGTCTTTCACGCAGCGGTGGAATATGCAGGCTAACTACATTTAAACGATAATATAAATCTTCTCGGAAAGTTCCTTTTCTCATTTCTTCTTGTAAATCCCGATTTGTAGCAGCGATAATGCGGAAATCAATATTAATTTCTTTTTCTCCGCCAACTCGGTAATACTTTCGTTCTTGTAGTACACGTAACAGTTTTACTTGCATATCGAGCGGCATTTCGCCAATCTCATCGAGGAATAAAGTACCGCCTTGTGCGAGTTCAATTTTACCTTTTTTCCCTTTACTATTAGCTCCAGAAAACGCCCCACGCTCGTAACCGAATAATTCACTTTCAAATAACGCTTCTGGAATTGCCCCGCAGTTAATCGAAATGAAAGGCGCCTTCACTGCTTCACTTGCTTCATGAATTGCTTTCGCAAATACTTCTTTTCCAACTCCGCTTTCCCCAAGTATTAAAACAGTTGATTTCACCGAACAAACTTTTCTAGCTAATTGTATTGTTCTTTGTATAACAGGACTTTTTCCATTCATCGCAAGAAATGGATCGGATTCATCTTTATACTTTGCCACTTCTTGTTCTAAACGGTGCATTTCATGTGACATATTAAATAGTTTTTCATTTAAAGCGACTTGATTTGTAACATCTGTTTCTGAAACGACTGCTCCTATAATTTCATCATTACAATAAACTGGATTTGAATTAATTAATACGAATAAATCGGGACGAGGCTGATGGAACTGAGCGACTATGCTTTTTCCATCATGTAAAGATTGTAAAATTTCCAAGTCTTTATAATCAAAAAAACGAGTAATCGGTTGCCCAATAATTTCATTATGGTTGACTGAAAATATTTTTTCAGCACCATCTGTCCAAGTTCGAACGCATTCTTTACTATCAATGACTGTAACAGAAGAGTCAGTTGTTTCTATTACAGTGTCATAAAATGCCTGTAGTTCATTGTAGGACTTATAAAGAAATGGAATCATTTGCTGAGAAGTTATACAGCATATCGGCTCATCGTTTTCGTTAAGGATGATAACAGCTAATTCATAAGAAAAAGCGTCAATTAATGCAGTGAATGAGTCATCTACATAAATAATGGCGCAATTATATTCTTCTGTAGTAGAAGGGAGATAATAAAACCTTTCGTTTACTTGCTTAATGTGATTAAGGCTACATGTATGATCGATTAAAACACGTTCCAAAAACTCTTGTATAGTCGGAAATGAAAATGCCATAATGCCCTCCCGTTATGTATAAAAATTTTGACAGTGATAAAAAAATAATACACCTATTTACTATAAATTTGAATTATTTTTACAAATAAAAATATTGTTTATGGAAATTGTATATATGAAGAATTGGCACGTCAATTGCATAAAAGAAAGTGAGAGGTTTAGGGAAAGGAGGAGTATATTGTGAGGCACTGCGACGTTTTAATTATAGGTGGTGGAATAATAGGGTGTTCTATCGCTTATTACACTTCAAAATACGGAAGAGACGTAACAATCATTGAAAAAGGAGAATTTGTCAGCGGGACGTCTTCACGGTGTGATGGGAATATTTTGGCCATTGATAAAGATCCGGGATTTGATAGTCAAATGTCTTTAGTAAGTCAAAAATTAGTAACTGATTTAAGTGAAAAATTAGAGCATTCATTTGAATATAGGGCACCAGGAAGTATTCTCGTATGTGAGTCAGACGAAGAGATGGAAGCTGCGCAGCAATGGGTAGATCGGCAAAAAGAAGCTGGATTACCGTTTCGAATGCTTGATAGGCAAGATATAAGAGAAGAGTCGCCTTTTTTTGCTGATGATTTATTAGGCGGTTTAGAATGTGCGACGGATTCAACTGTGAATCCATATCTCCTTGCTTTCTCGCTTCTGTCAGAGGCACAAAAGTTTGGCGCAAAAGCCTTTAAGCAGACCGAAGTTAAGAGTATGAAAATAGAGACGAATGGTTCATTTGTTGTAGAAACTACGAATGGTACTTTTACAGCAAAACAAGTTGTAAATGCAGCCGGTGTGTGGGCTCCTAAGATTGGTCAGATGTTAAATGTAAATATACCAATTGAACCGAGAAAAGGGCATATTATAGTAGCATCAAGGCAACAACATGTAGGATGCCGTAAAGTAATGGAATTCGGTTATTTAATTTCTAAATTTGGCGGAAAAAGAAAAGTAGATGCTTTAACTGAAAAATACGGGGTTGCGCTCGTATTTGAGCCTACTGAAAGTCAAAATTTCTTAATTGGAAGTAGTCGTGAATTTGTAGGGTTTCATACGAGAATAAACAATGAAGTCATTAAATGTATCGCAAATAGAGCGATTCGTTTTTATCCGAAAATGGCAGATATGATGGTAATTCGTTCTTACGCTGGTTTACGTCCGTGGACAGAAGATCATTTGCCGATTATTTCACGAGTGGAACATATTCCGAATTATTTCATTGCCGCTGGACATGAAGGGGATGGGATTAGTCTTGCAGCAGTTACTGGGAAAGTAATTGAAGAGTTATTAAATGAAAAAGAGACAATTATTCCTATTGAACCACTTCGTTTGAGTCGTTTTACAGAAAGGGTGTTAAACGGATGAGGTCACAAAGAGTCTTTACGACTATTGATACACATACGGGCGGGAATCCAACGAGGACATTAATTAGCGGACTTCCAAAGTTGATTGGAGAGACGATGGCAGAGAAGATGTTACATATGAAAAAGGAATATGATTGGATTCGAAAATTGTTAATGAATGAACCGCGTGGTCATGATGTAATGTCAGGGGCATTATTAACAGACCCGTGTCATCCTGAGGCTGATATAGGTGTTATATACATAGAGACAGGTGGATACTTACCGATGTGCGGTCACGATACAATCGGTGTATGTACAGCGTTAGTTGAATCAGGTTTAATTCCAGTAGTTGAACCGATTACTTCTTTAAAACTAGATACCCCGGCTGGCTTAGTGGAAGTAGATATTGCTGTTCAAGATGGAAAAGCAAAAGAGGTATCTTTCTGTAACATACCAGCTTTTTTATTGAAAAATATTACTGTACACGTCAAAGACATTGGAACTGTAGAGGCTGATATTGCGTATGGAGGGAATTTTTATGCCATTATTGATGCGAAGTCAGTAGGTCTAGAATTAGTACCAGAAAATGCATCTACAATCATCGATAAGGCGATTCATATAAGAAACACAATTAATGAGAAGTTTGAAATTACTCATCCAGAGTATTCGTTTATAAGAGGATTAACACATGTTGAATTTTATACAGATGCTACTCATGAATGTGCGCATGTGAAAAATACAGTTGTTGTACCACCAGGCGGAATAGATCGATCCCCATGCGGTACAGGAACATCTGCGAAGCTAGCTGTATTATACGCTCAGAAAGAAATCAAAATTGGTGAAGAGTTCATTCATGAGAGTATCGTTGGTTCTTTATTTAAAGGATATGTCATGAATACGACACATGTTGAAAATATTGAAGCTGTCATAACGAAAATTACGGGATCAGCTTGGCTTATGGGTATGCATAAATTTTTTTACAATGAAATGGATCCACTCAAAGAAGGATTTTTGCTAATTCCGCCGATGGAACATGAAACGGAGGATATAAAATGAACATTCAAAAAATGTATACAGCAGTAGACGTACATGTAAATGGCGAGGCATTTCGTGTAATGAAGGACGTACCATGCAAATACTACTACAGTTTGGAGCAATTAAATGAACAATTTTCAGGTGAATTAGCAGAAGAGATGAAGCTTTTATTAAATGAACCACGTGGTTTTATTGGTTTGAATGGGTGTATTGTCGTTCCATCTATCCATAATGAAGTAGATGCAGCTGTATTATTTTTTAATCATGAAGGTTCGATTCCGCTTCATTATGGGGGCATTGTTGCGGTAATAACGATGTTACTCGAAAGTGGGTATTTAAAAAAGAGAGAGTCCAATCAATATAAAATTGAAACGTTATCTGGAATATTTTTAGTTCATGCGTATGTAGAGAATGATGAAGTTATATCTGTTTCGTTTGAAAGCAAACTATGCTATATGATTGAGGAAAATTTAAAGAGTGGTAATATCACTTACTCTCTCATACAGGCAGATAAAGTATATGCAGTAGTAGAAAAGGATACGTATTCACCAGAAATCTGTATGGAAAATATTTCTGAATTAAAAAAATGGGGAGAAGCTACGCTTCAAGCTATAAAAAAGGAACTACTTATAAAAAGACTTATATTAATAGATTCCTTGAATAAAGAGGAAAACCATATAAAATCGATTACATTTCATGAAAATAATTTTATTGTTCGTTCACCGGGGTTTGTTTCTACTATTGTTTCCTATGTTCATGCATTATTTAAAAATGATTATATGGCGGATCAACCTTTTAAAAATGAAAGTATATTTAATAGTTTTATAACTGTGGAAAAAGTGAAGAAGGAGGAACTAGGATACATTTTCCGTTTTGAAAGTAGAGGATTTATTACAGGGATGCAGACGTTTCTATTAGACCCTACGGATCCGTTTCCGGCAGGTTTCTTATTAAAATAAAATGTGATAGGGAGAGATAAATATGCAAAAAATTAAAGGGGCATTTCCAGTATTAATAACACCGATGGATGAATTTCAGGAAATTAATTGGGATGGGGTAAAACAAAATGTAAATTACTTTATCGAACAAAAGGTTGCAGGTGTCATCATTAATGGAAGTACAGGAGAGTTTGTAAGTTTATCAAAAGAAGAACGATTTAAAATGGTAGAAACCGTGTTGAAAGAAATTGATGGCCGTATTCCAGTCATTGTTGGAACTGCAGCAGAGACGACGAAAGAAACAATTGAATATACGAAACATGCAGAAGCACACGGAGCGGATTGTGCATTAATTATAAACTCTTACTATTGTAAACCGAAGGAAGAGGAGATTTATTTTCATTTTAAAGAAATCTCAAACTCTGTAAATATACCAATTATGTTATACAATAATCCATTTACTTCTGGTGTTGATATGAGTACAGAGCTAATGCTCCGTATTGGAAAAGATTGTGAAAATGTTACACATATTAAAGAATCTAGCGGAGATATTCGAAAAGCGAGAGATTTAGTAAGACAAAGTGAAGGGGCTTTCCAAGTCTTCTGTGGTTCTGAAGATTTAGTTATGGAATCATATTTAGTTGGTGCCTCGGGATGGGTTTCAGTAGCAGGAAATATCGTTCCTGGTCTCGTTACAAAAATGTATGAGCATTTTCAAAATGGTGAATTAGAAAAAGCATGGGAAATAAACGATGCTATTTTACCACTTTGCGAGTTTCTTGAAGGGTCAGGGAAATATGTTCAAATCGTTAAACGTTCCATGGAATTACATGGGCAAGCGGGAGGACCTTCTCGCTATCCAAGACTAGGATTAACTGTTAACGAAGATCAAAAGCTTCAAACGATTTTATCAAATATTGCAGCTCATGCAGCTGTTTAAATAAGGAGGAGAACATAATGTTAAAGACAAATATTGAGCTGAAACCAAAAGTGGAAGCGTTTTTAAATGAAGAAATTAAAATGTTTATTAATGGCGAATTTGTTTCTGCTATTGGCGGAAAGACGTTTGAAACGTACAATCCAGCAACAGAAGATGTTCTAGCAGTCGTATGTGAAGCGCAAGAAGAGGATATTGATGCTGCAGTAAAAGCAGCAAGATCTGCATTTGAATCTGGTCCGTGGGCAGAAATGACTACTGCTGAAAGAGCGCATCTTATTTATAAATTAGCAGATTTAATTGAAGAACATAGAGAAGAGTTAGCGCAATTAGAAGCTTTAGATAATGGGAAGCCGTATCAAGTAGCACTTGAGGATGATATTTCAGCGACTGTAGAAAATTATCGTTATTACGCAGGATGGGCTACAAAAATTATTGGGCAAACAATCCCGATTTCAAAAGATTACTTAAACTATACGAGACATGAACCTGTAGGTGTTGTAGGTCAGATTATTCCGTGGAACTTTCCGCTCGTTATGTCTTCTTGGAAAATGGGAGCTGCACTGGCGACAGGTTGTACGATCGTATTAAAACCAGCAGAGCAAACACCTTTATCCTTACTATATACAGCAAAACTCTTTAAAGAGGCTGGATTTCCAAACGGTGTTGTAAACTTTGTACCAGGCTTTGGTCCTGAAGCAGGAGCGGCAATTGTAAATCATCATGACATTGATAAAGTTGCTTTTACAGGATCTACTGTTACAGGAAAGTATATTATGCGTCAGTCTGCAGAAATGATTAAGCATGTAACGTTAGAGCTTGGCGGCAAATCACCAAATATCATTTTAGAAGATGCGGACTTGGAAGAAGCAATTGATGGTGCATTCCAAGGTATTATGTATAATCACGGTCAAAATTGTAGCGCAGGATCACGTGTATTTGTTCATCGTAAACATTATGAAACTGTAGTAGATGCACTTGTGAAAATGGCGAACAACGTAAAACTTGGAGCAGGTATGGAGAAAGGAACGGAGATGGGTCCACTCGTATCTAAGAAACAACAAGAGCATGTGTTAAATTACATTGAGCAAGGGAAGAAAGAAGGTGCTACAGTTGCGGCTGGTGGCGAACGTGCGCTTGAAAAAGGTTATTTCGTTAAGCCAACTGTATTCACAGACGTTACAGACGATATGACAATCGTTAAGGAAGAAATATTTGGACCAGTTGTTGTTGTACTTCCATTTGATTCGACAGAAGAAGTAATTGAACGAGCGAACAACTCATCCTATGGTCTTGCTGCGGGTGTATGGACGCAAAATATCAAAACGGGTCATCAAGTGGCAAATAAATTAAAAGCAGGAACAGTGTGGATTAATGATTATAACTTAGAAAATGCAGCTGCACCATTTGGTGGATACAAACAATCTGGTATTGGCCGCGAATTAGGTTCATATGCGCTTGACAATTATACAGAAGTGAAAAGTGTTTGGGTAAATATAAAGTAATAGGGCGTTTTACTGACAAAAATTGAGGGATGAAATAATGAAAGATGCGGACAACTAGAAAGTTTGATAATAGTTGTCCGTTTTCTTATATACAAAATTGTTTTTCAAAAGAATGATAAGGGGGATTTGGATGGAGAATTTAGTAGAATGGTTAGTAGGGCAAGTGTGGAGTATCGGTTTAGTTGTTTTTGCATTAGGGGCAGGCGTATATTTCACGATTGCAACACGCTTATTGCAAATTCGTTATTTTAAAGAGATGATTAAACTATTATTTGAAGGAAAGAGTTCAGAGACGGGAATATCATCTTTTCAGGCATTTTGTTTAGCCTTATCAGGAAGAGTTGGAATTGGTAATATCGCAGGGGTAGCGACAGCAATCGCTTTCGGCGGGCCTGGAGCTGTATTTTGGATGTGGGTAATGGCTTTGTTAGGGGCAGCGAGCGCGTTTGTTGAATCAACATTATCTCAAGTATACAAAAGTAAAGTAGGGAATGAATATCGCGGCGGTACTCCATATTTCATTGAGAAAGGTTTAAAAATGAAATGGTTTGCAGTCATTGTAGCGGTAGTTGTAACACTTTCATATGGCGTGTTATTACCAGGTATTCAATCTAGTAGTATCGCAGTTGGATTTGAAAACTCTAATGGTATTAACAAATATATAACTGGTATATTTTTAGTCGTGTTACTAGCAGCAATTATTTTTGGTGGTGTAAAGAGAATTGCTGGCGTTTCTCAAATGCTTGTTCCATTTATGGCAATTGGCTATGTAATTGTTACATGTATCATATTAATTGCGAATGTATCGGATATTCCAAGTATGTTTGCTTTAATTTTCTCTAGCGCATTTGGTGTAAATGAAATGTTTGGTGGAATTGTTGGTGCAGCTATTGCATGGGGCGTCAAACGCGCTGTATTTTCAAACGTTGCTGGTGTCGGAGAAGCGACGTATAGTTCGGCGGCTGCTGAAGTATCGCATCCTGCAAAACAAGGATTAGTTCAAGCGTTTTCCGTATATATCGATACAATTGTCGTATGTACAGCGACAGCTCTTATGATATTAATTACAGGTATGTATAATGTTATACCTGAAGGGAAAAGCGCTATTGTAAAAAACATAGGAAATGTGGAAGCAGGTCCAATTTATACGCAACAAGCAGTTGAAACTGTGATGACAGGGTTTGGTCCAATATTTATTTCAATTGCGATTTTCTTTTTTGCATTTACAACGTTACTCGCTTACTACTATATCGCTGAAACAACACTTACTTATTTAGATCGTCAATTGAAGTATGGCTGGTTAAAACCAGTTTTAAAATTTGGATTTTTAATTATGGTTTACATCGGTAGTGTTGAATCAGCGTCGCTTTTATGGAATCTTGGAGATTTAGGAATTGGTAGTATGGCATGGTTAAACTTAATCGCGATTCTATTATTAAGTAAAATCGCATTAAAAGTGTTAAAAGACTATGAAACGCAGAAAAAAGAAGGGAAAGATCCAGTATTTGATCCTAAAAATGTAGGGATTGAAGGATTAACATTTTGGGAAGAAAGAAGTAAAGAGGTTGAAAGGAAAAGTTCTAGAGAAAAAGTTATAGTAGATGATAATTTAAAATTATAACCTAAATTAACTGAAAATTCTTAATTTCAAAGGGGTATATTGCCTTCATTTCATCACATACTACAATAGGTATGGATAAAATGACTGGAGGGAATAAGATGGAACATGAGCAACATAGTTCGATAAATGATATTCTACACCATTATAAAGAAGGTATAGGTAGTTTTACAAATCAAATTCCTGAAATCGCTGAGACATATAATGCGTTCACGCAAGCTTGTTTTCAAGAGGGTACTTTAACAAAAAGAGAAAAACAACTTATTGCATTAGGAATTAGTTTAGCAACGCAAGATGAGTATTGTACAATTTATCATACAAAAGGTTGTCTTGATCAAGGATGTTCGGATAAAGAGATTCTGGAAGCATGTGGTGTTTCAGCAGCATTTGCTGGCGGAGCTGCGATGAGTCAAGCGGTAACTTTAGTACAAGAATGTTTAACAGAACTGAAAAATCAAAAGCATTGAATAAAAAAACGTTTTAAACTTTATGTTTAAAACGTTTTTTATGTGAAATTAAATTTGAGTATAAAAATTATCTAGGATGGGTTCAATTTATGGTTATACAATAAAGGAAGAATTTCAAATTTAGTAAGAATGAGAAATAACAACTATTTATTTAATTTTAAGGTTTTGTAAAAAGCTTCAATTGTTTCATATAATCAATAGCTTTTGTTTTTCTGTTTAGAAACATAATGTGCTTCATGAAAATCTCTATAGTAACTGTTTACTACTTCTTCAGAAAGAGCTCTGTCAGAGATAGCTCTTTTAACCGCGCAGTATGGTTCGTTTGTATGTGAACAGTTAGAAAATTTATATCTCATAGAAATCTCTTTTATATCTTCATATCCAAAATCAAAATTCGCCTCAAGGTTTATCAAGTCAAATCCTATTTTACTAATAAGAAATCCCTCCACTTTTGAAAGAGTCTTTTAGAAACACACATACAAATTTTATCGTTTTCAGTTTGTATTCACTTTAATATTTCATATCTTTATAAATAGATGTTTCTACATCAGGAAGAACTGTGTATATACTCTTACCGATTAAAACTTCTAATTCTTGCTTAATTGCATAAAAACCTTTCCAATGTAAAGATGTATGAGATGTTGTACCATGACGCAAACCAACTGAAATTAATCTTCTTTCCAGCGTAGTAAAGCCATCTGCGTCAGCAAGAGCGTCACAAAGAGTAATTACTTTATTATATAAGTCGTAGTGACTATGTTCATTCAATATTGCAACTAAGCGGCTTTTCATATGGTCAGGAACGAGATTCCATTCCGCTGCGATATCTATATGTTCATTTTTACAGGGAAATGAGTGTGTCACACAAATAATGGCGTTTCCTGTATATCCTAAATCATTCATATACATATAACCATCATAGGAATGAATGACCGATTTGGTAAAACCTTTGTATCTTCCGATATCATGCAAAAGGGCAGCGTTATATGCTATGTCAGCGTCTAGGTCATACCCTTTTTTGATAAGCTCTATAATTATGTTTTCAGTTGCATGAGCAACATGTATTGAATGTCCAAACCAAGGGCCGGGGTTTTGTTCATATGCCCATTCGAGTAATTCTTTTGCATATGTTCTATCTAATATATATTTCATATAGTTATCCTTTCACTAAAAAAATCATATCCTAAATAAATTCATCTTATTATTTCATTATTCCTTCTTTAAAAATTGTTACAATGAAACAAAAGGGGGAAAAGTAATGCGAAATTTAGTAATTGAAGAAATTAAGCAACTAGAAAATGATATGGAAGAACTTTCGAAACTTTTGAAAACGGTTGTAAATGATGGGGCATCAATTGGTTTTTTGCCTCCACTGGAACAAAAAGACGCAACAAAGTATTGGCAAACAGTATTAGCGCCAGAAGTGATATTGTATGTGGCTAAAATAAACAACGAAGTAGCAGGGAGTATTCAATTACAATTAGTTACAAAGCCAAACGGAATTCATAGAGCCGAGATTTGCAAATTAATGACTCATCCAAACTTTAGACGTAACGGTATTGGACGATTGCTTATGCAAAAAGCAGAGGAACGAGCGAAGGAAGAAAACAGGTCTCTTTTAGTATTAGATACTAGAGAAGGAGATCCTTCCAATAAATTGTACAAATCACTAGACTACCAAGAAGTTGGAACAATACCAGGGTATGCAATTTCTCCGAATGGAAAGTTAGATGCTACGGTTCTTTATTATAAATGCATATAAATTGTGATTAAAAGGTTATCATACTGAATAATAAGAAACTATTTTAACACCGTCTATATTTTTCTGGCGGTGTTAAATAAATTTATTGATATAATCCATTTAACGCACTAAATGAATTTGAGAAAGTTTTTAGAGGGTTCTTTTAGTAATGATTCTCGTCTTATAATAAATGTAGAGAAGATGACTAGCCAACTATAGTTATTTTCGCTTTATTATCGGAAGGGGATGAAAGAATGAAAAAGAATAGTTTACAAAAGATGAAGAAAGTTATTTTAAGTGGTGGCGTATTACTTACGGGATTATTAACATTTGGATTTTCAGAAAAGGCTTCAGCTCATGGATATGTAGAATCACCAGCGAGCCGATCTTATTTATGTAAGCAAGGGGTAAATGTAAATTGTGGACCAATTCAATATGAACCACAAAGTGTAGAAGGGATAGGTGGATTTCCGCAACTAGGACCTTCTGATGGACAAATTGCAGGGGCTGGTCACTTTCCCGCTTTAGATGTTCAAACTGTAGATAGGTGGAAGAAAGTTACGTTAAATGGCGGGACGAATACATTCAAGTGGAAACTAACGGCTCCTCATAGTACGAAAGAGTGGAAATATTATATTACGAAAAAAGGTTGGAATCCAAATAAACCTTTAACGCGATCAGATTTAGATTTAGTGCCATTCTATGTGAAAAATGACGGTGGAGCTAGACCGGGGACAACAGTAACGCACGAAGCAAATGTACCAACTGACCGTAGTGGATACCATCTTATTTTAGCTGTTTGGGAAATTGCAGACACTGGAAATGCGTTTTATCAAGTTATAGATGTAAACCTTGTGAATAATGGCTTAGCTTCAAATTTCGCTTTTAACAATGTAGTGCAAACTCCTACACTATTTTAATTGAAACATATATTTCGATCATCTAATTCATTTTAGATGATTTTTTTTATGAAAATGATGAAAAATATAGAAGAAAGTGCAATTATTTATAAAAAAATATGCTTTAAATATTGTCATATTTGCTTCTTTAAGATATCCTTTTCATGAAGAGGTGGAAAACATGGAAAAAGTACTAGTTTTCGGGCATAAAAACCCAGATACAGATGCAATTTGTTCTGCAATTGCTTATGCAGAATTGAAAAAAGAATTAGGAATGAATGCTGAGCCTGTACGTTTAGGCGAAATCAGCGGTGAAACTCAATTTGCGTTAGACTATTTTAAAGTAGAAGGACCGCGTTTTGTTGAGACAGTAGCAAGCGAAGTGGACAACGTTATTTTAGTTGACCATAACGAGCGTCAACAAAGTGCTAACGATATCGAATCAGTTCGTGTGTTAGAAGTTATTGACCATCACCGTATTGCTAACTTTGAAACAAGCGATCCTATATACTATCGTTGTGAGCCAGTGGGATGTACAGCTACAATCTTAAACAAAATGTACAAAGAAAATGGCGTTACAATTCGTAAAGAAGTTGCAGGTTTAATGTTATCTGCAATTATTTCAGATTCTTTACTATTCAAATCTCCAACTTGCACAGAACAAGACGTAGCAGCTGCTCGTGAATTAGCGGAAATCGCTAGTGTAGATGCTGATAGCTACGGCTTAGAAATGTTAAAAGCTGGTGCTGACTTAAGCGGAAAAACAATGGAGCAATTAATCTCTCTTGACGCTAAAGAATTCCAAATGGGTAATGCGAAAGTTGAAATCGCACAAGTAAACGCTGTTGATACAAACGACGTTCTTGTACACCAAGCGGAACTTGAAAAAGTAATCTCTGCAGTAGTAGAAGAAAAAGGTTTAGACCTATTCTTATTCGTTGTAACTGATATCTTAACTAACGATTCTGTCGGTCTTGCGATCGGTAAAGCAGCAAACGTAGTTGAGAAAGCATACAACGTATCACTAGAAAACAACACAGCTACATTAAAAGGTGTTGTATCTCGTAAAAAACAAATCGTACCAGTATTAACAGAAGCATTCCAAGCTTAATTTTATTGAGTACACATAAACAGCAAGGACAAGTAGTCAGATTGGCTACTTGTCCTTTTTTATCTCTAAAAAACAGAAAATTAAAAACGGGAGGATTGTGTATGTTTAATGATTTGGAGAGTAAATTACAGTCACTTTTAGAGCGAAATATTACGTCGGTTTCAGAATTAGAGAGCTGGCTTTCGGAGGAGCTGCGTTTAAACACAGAAATAGAAGAGGAGTTAACGATCAATTTAATCGCTATGTATAGAAATACAAAAGATAGTAATATACGTGATATACATATGTATAACCAAAATGAAATTCAGCCACTTTTAAAAAGATACAATGCAAAATTTGACCAGAAATTTAGAGATTGTCCGTTTTCTGATTTATTAGATGAGCAGAAATATGGATTTATGAAAAAAGCAAGATTTGTGAAGAGTGAGATGTTTAATGAAAAGAACATAGCGCTTTCCGTTAAAGAGCAAGAACTTATTACGAAATATAGAGAAATAATGTCTAGCATATCTATTAATTGGGAAGGCGAGCAAAAGACGTATGCATACGTAAAAGCAAGGCTAGATAACCCAAATAGAGCTATTCGTGAAAAAGCTTGGTACGCTTTGTGCGAAGCAAGAAGTATAATAAAAATAGAAATAGATTGTATTATGAAGGAACTCGTACAATTGCGGAATCAGATGGCTTTAAATGCAGGGTTTAATAATTATAGTGAATATGCCTTTAAACAAAAAAATAGAGATTACAGTATTGAAGATTGTTATAAGTTTCATGAGTCGATAGAAAAGTGTGTTGTACCAATTTGGAAACAGTTAGGAAGTCTTTTTAAAAAGAATCTTGATGTAAAAACGTATCGTCCTTGGGATCTTGCTCCTTGTAATTTGCAAAAATCTTCATTTGAAAATTACATTGATTTATTGGATGGGGTTGAAGAAATGTTTCGGAAGACAGATTCATGTTTTCATGAGGAATTTACTCATATAAGGAAAGCGGGATTAATTGACGTACAAGAACGGAAAAATAAAGCATCAGGGGCAGCTTGCTTTACCTTACCTCATAGTAAAGACGTTTTTGTTTATTCTAATTTTAGTCCTTCATTTTATGCAATTAATGCATTAATACATGAATTGGGGCATGCATTTCATTTTTATAAACAATTTAACAATGAAAGTAGTATGCAGGAAAGGTACCTTCGTGAAGAGGTGGCGGAACTTTATTCCCTTAGCCTGGAGTTACTATTAATGGATAAGCTTAATATTTTTTATACGCAAGAGGATGATTATAAAGAAGTACAGCGAGTTCAATTATATCGTACTTTATCGTTATTAATATCGTCAGTTTCAGGAGATGTATTTCAGCACTGGCTTTACACAAATCCAAACCATTCACCAGAAGAGCGAGATGAGAAATATATTGAACTATGTAAAAGGTATCAATATTCATCAGTTGATATTGCAGGAGTAGAGAATGAAATTGGTTCGAGTTGGTTTGAGTCATTTCACTTTGTTCAGTTTCCTTTTTATAAAATTGAATATGCAATTGCACAAATAGGATCAATGCAATTGTTTCAAATTTATCGAGAGAATCCGGAACAAGCGATTGCTTTCTTTAAAGAGGGAGCGAGTTCAGATTGGAATTTATCTATACAGGAAATATATAAAAATACAGGTGTTGCGTTTGAATTTTCGGAAGAAAGGATACAAAGTACTGCAAGGGCTATTTTAGATTTGATTAACGAATTAAAATAAGGATAGCGTTAGCTATCCTTATAATCGTTTATTCGTAAGATTTTTTCTTGTTTATATAAAATGTAATGATAGTAGTAATGAAGAAAATAGGTATCGCATACACTTGCCCAACAAATAACTTCCAGCTGACATAATTATAGCCTTCAGATGCTGGAATGATAACGGAAATAACGCAAACGATAAAATAGACTAATAGTGCAGGGATAATATTTTTCATTTTTATGAACCTCCTTTTTAATTTTATTCATACATCCTCATATTACAATTCGTTTTTAATATTTTGAAGAAAAAATGCAAAAATTTTATGGTATTATAATATTTGCAACGAGAGTAATCCATAGTACGTATATGGTAAAATGTGTAATTTTAACTTTCAGAATTATTATATAGTATTTCGAGAGAAAAATGTACAAAATAACGAATTTTATTTACAGAAGTAAAGGGAGTAGAAATATATATGAAAAGGCTATGTATAATTCCATGTGGAAAAAAGAAAATTTGGGATAAGTATTCAAACTACGGACCGATGGAAGCAAAAGATGTATATATTAGTCCGTTCGGAAAAGCATGTCAGACGTACGCAACTATGTTTTTCGAAAACTGGGTTATATTATCAGCGAAACATGGATTTTTAAGACCAAATGATATTGTATTAGAAAACTATGATCTTGCATTTGATTCAAAAAGCGATGAGGTAATAAGTATAGAGCAATTACAAAAACAGATGGTAGATAAAAGTTTACTACAGTTTGACGAAATCGTCTTACTAGCGGGAAAAAAGCATAAAAAAGTAGTGACAAAGTTATATCCAGAAGAAATGATTACATATCCGTTAGAAGGATGCAAAGGGATTGGGTATATGTTGCAGAGGTTGAAAGAGGCAGTGAAGGAAGAGGCGGAAATATAGGTATAGTTTCGATCACCATGATCTTAAACTTTATTTAGGGAACTAAAACGTAAAATAGAGTTTTTAAGCATCGCCAAAAAGGTGATGCTTTTTTGTTCGTGTCACCATTCAAGTTAATGCAATTTAGAGAACAAAGAATCCGATTTGTGAAGTGACATCTCTTTTTAAAATCGAAAACGAATTGCCTTCACCTTTAGAAAATGTAGGATATATGGGTACAGTTAAGATTGTAAGTGGGAATAGCAATAAGACAAGTTTTGAATAGGATATTAAGAAAGGAGATGTTGATGAATAATGGCCAGATATAGTTTGCACGGAGGACACAATAGTATTGTTCAAGGTGCTAATTTTGGGAATCGGAGAGAACACGTTCTAGATAGGCAAGTTAAAGATGCTGTGGCGGCTAAGTTAAGAGCCTTAGGACACACGGTTTATGACGATACGGACGAGGTAGGGACAACTCAATCACAAAATTTAAATAATATCATTCGTAAAAGCAATTCCAATGCTGTGGATTTAGTTATTTCTTTTCATCTTAATGCGAGCAATGGAAATGGACAGGGTGTTGAGGTTCTGTATTATGATCAGAAAGACTTAGCGGCTAAAATCTCAGCTCAACTAGCAAAAGATATTGGATGGCGTGATCGAGGTGCGAAACAGCGTACAGATTTAGCGGTATTAAATGGGACGAAAGCACCTGCTATTCTTATAGAATTAGGATTTATTGACAATGAGTCCGACATGGCAAAATGGAATGTTGATAAAATCGCTAATTCTATTGTATTTGCTCTTACAGGACAAACTGGAGGAGGTGCAGTGGATTTGCTCAAAGTAAAAACTGGCGGTGTAGCATTTAGTAATTTACAAGCCTTAGCTCAAGCAATGGTTGATGCAGGTATTGATGGACAAATTATCGTTCAGAAAGATGGCATTGGTTATGCTATAACGAATGGCTACCAAGCTGGAAATATCGATAAATTTACAGCTTGGTTAGATGCACGTAAGTGGTACTATGAGTATGTGAGATAAAGTGAAACTTTAATCAGCCTTCACCAATCGGGCTTTTACGGGCAGCCCGCCCCCAGCTAACTTCGTTGCTTCCGCTGAATTTTGAGGTGGGGGTCTTACTGCCCGTTAATGCGGGGTAAAACTAATGATTAGTGGGTTGAAAATACAAGTTGGCTTTTATTGTTTTAATTATATACTTTAGTTTTTGGAATAATCATCTTTTAAATCTGCAATAATATTCTATTTTTCGATACATAAGTTAAATTTTAAATCATTATCAATTAATACAAAATCTCTACTGCTAATTAAAAAACTGACTTGATTGTTTAAGGGATAAGAGCAAAAAATACAAGCTCTGAATATGATAATAAAAAAGGAGATGATGAATTATGGGTTACATTGTAGATATTTCAAAATGGAATGGCAATATTAACTGGGATATCGCAGCCCCACAATTAGATTTCGTAATTGCACGTGTGCAAGATGGTTCAAATTATGTTGATCCTTTATATAAAAATTATGTACAAGCAATGAAAGTAAGAAATATTCCGTTTGGTAATTACGCGTTCTGTCGTTTCGTTTCAGTAGAGGATGCACGGATAGAAGCGAGAGACTTTTGGAACCGTGGTGATAAAAATGCAACAGTTTGGGTAGCTGACGTAGAAGTAAGAACAATGAACGATATGAGAACGGGTGCACAAGCCTTTATTGATGAATTACGCAGATTAGGAGCTAAGAAAGTCGGTTTATATATTGCTCATCATATGTATGCTCCATTTGGAATGGCAAATGTCAATTCTGATTTTATATGGATTCCTCGTTATGGTGGTAACAAACCGGCGTATCCATGTGATATTTGGCAATACACAGAAACAGGGAATGTAGCTGGTATCGGAAAGTGTGATTTAAATGAGCTAATTGGAAATAAACCGTTAGCTTGGTTCACAAATCAAACTGTTGAGCCAATAAAAAAACAAGAAGGGGTTGGAATTATAGTGAATAAATATAACAAAGTAGTTACTTATGAATTTGGTGTAAATTTAATTCCTGACATGATTCAAATGATGGATAAGCTTGGATATACTTCTAAAATAATATCTCGCGGAAATAACCAAGGGCTTGTGTATTTTGAGACAGATTATCGTCAAGGGAACGAACTGGACAAAGCAACGGCTTGGTTAGATACGAAAGGAATTAAATTTTTTTATACAAAAGAGTAGCTTGCTAAATAAAAATAAGAGCCGTCATGTGACGGCTTTTTATTTTAATGTAATCTGCTAACTCTACTTATGATACGGAGAAAATAGACTAATATACAAGCCTTTGTATACTTTCAAACATAGAATATGATGAATTCTATTTAGGAGGAAGTATATTCATGGGGAATACTTGTCATTGTGGGCATTCCCGAAATTGTAATAAATTTTGGGATGATTTAATGTTTGAGAGATGTAGATGTAAACGCAGAGATTTTCACGAATGTTGTTGCAAAGAGAAACCGAAATGTGAGTGTGAAAAATGTCATTGTAAAACAAAACAGAAATGCCATTGTAGAGGTGAAGAGGAAGGAGATTAATAATAAAAAAGAGTACGATACGTACTCTTTTTTTGGGGGGAATTATAATCCATCTTGAACAGATTTCTTTACAATTACCCATGTGTCTTTCTTTTTAACCGTTATAGCTACATTAGTTCCATTAGATTCCTTATAAAAGATATATCCATTGTTTGAGTTTACATATGTTACTGGCTCGCCTATGCAATCTCGCGAGCAGGATTTGTTGACCAGTTCAATTAGGGATAGTTCGCTTGGATCGGTTTTACTTGCTTCTATAACAGCATCAAGGCTTGTTTTTCGATAACCTTGCAAGTTTATATGAAAAAGCTGCTCTATTTCTCCTGTAATGCTAGTATTCATTACTTCTACTGAATTCTTTTTTTCTTGAAGGAATCCGTTTTTATAAAGTAATTTTGTATATCCAATCCATGCTATTAATACTAGCATGAAAAACATACCCGTCATTTTAAGTATTCGAAGTCGTTTGCTTATAATTGTTTCTGAGTATTTCATTCAGTCTAATCCTCCAATGTTTTTAATTTAAATTATGCTTGGATACGTATTTTTAGAAGGGGATGAGGGTGAATGAGTTTTCAATAAAAAAGAAAACATCCAGAGTTAGATGCTTTCTTTTTTGTATTTTTCGCTATCTGTTAGTTACATGTTTCATAAGTGGTCTTATTTCTTTAACCGGTGGTTTCTTATCATAGGCATCAACGTAAGAAAAGTAGTAGTTTAAGTTTCTTAGAAGACCTTTTCCTATTTTTGCACTTAAGAAAGGAAATACTTGTCCGGTATAATCATCGAGAGATTTACAGTAATATTTTTCGTCTAAATATATGCTGTATTTACATGTTAGTTCTACTAAAGGATTACCTTCATCATCAAATACTTCTTTAGAATCAATAATATCTATTAGTGCAAATTTTTCATTTAGGTAAACTTTCTTTTTTTTCTCGTGTTTATTTGTGAGTATAAAAACGAGACCAATGGCGTTAATCAAACTATTTCCTCCTATAAAAAACGGATATTAATAAAATATATCGATATAAGCTAAATGTAAAGAGGAGAGGTGAAATATCATGGATAAAAATAAGTCGATTTATGTTGGGAAATCGACTTATTTTTATCCAGTATTAATGAGTAGTAACCTACTCTGATTAAAGTTTCACTTTATTGAAATACTTGCGGGAATTGTTTTACGATTGCGTTTGTTATCATGTCGGCCATTTCTAATGCTTCTTTTTCAATTTTATCGTAAAGTTTTACTCCTGCTTCATAATCTTTGTTTAGGAAGGCAAGTGCTTCTGCTTTCGTTAGTGCTAAATGTTCATAAAACATTTTTCTAAATTCTTCTTTATCAATATATGGGTTAATACTGTTAAGAAATTCAGTAATTTCATCACCATTAGCGTACCATTTTTTCTCTATAGCGGCCGCTGCATTTTGATCACCAGTTTTTGCGGCTTTAACAAGATCTGCTGCAATTACTAAGTGATCTTTAATTAATGCACTATATTTTTTCACTGCATCCTCACCGTAAAACGGTTCAAGTGATAGTCCCATATGTGTTGCGTTTTGTAGAAGCCGTCCAACAGTAACGTTAACATCTGGTAAATTAAATACAATACTTATAATAGCCAATCTCGTCCAAGCGACGTGTTGTTCCCATAAAGAGCGCATATACCCTTTTAAAAAATTCTCGTTTTTACTAATTCGGTAGTTACGTACGGACAAATCATAGTTTACATAAGGGTTATGGTAGGGGGAGTAATACGATTGCCAATAAGAATACATAAATAGTAACACTCCTTTGAACATGTATAACTCAAAGTATGATAAATATTTATTTTTAGTTACGTGTCCTAGATTATTTTTAGGGAATTTGAAATGGAGAAATTCAATGAATGATGTTGTGGTATATATGAATAAAATGAATATAAAGTAAAAGAGGGTCTGCAAGGGAAGTTGCAGACCCTCAAAAGGGTATTGCCGAGATGTCGGACTCGACTACGTAATGTTATCATAAAATTCTTTTGAAAAAACCTGGTAAATGTGTCCAAATGAAATTGGTACCGTCATAAAGTCAAAGGGACCTGCTTCCCGCGGCAGGCCCCATTAACTAGATAATGTCGATGAGCAAAAACTCATCTGGAGTACTTTTATAGTAACAAGTAAAATGTGTTTTGTGTATTGAGAAAGAAGAATTGCATAATTATATGTGAACAATTTAAATCCCAACAATTTATGATTATCATTAATTGTTGGGATTTAAATATGGTTATAAAATGGAGAAAAGACTTGGAAGTGAGATTGAAGTGGACAGAAGTATGTAATCATGAAAAAGACCTGCTAATATGAGCAGGTCAACTTAAGGGGTTTATTCAACAGATTATTATATATGGTAACAACTGAATTGTAGTAAGTCTATACATTTAATATTGAGAAAACTTCTGTGAATGATACATTTTTTGCGCATATATTAACGTCTAAAAAATTGAGAAAGAAAATGTAAAAGCTTTTTATAAGAGAATAATGGCTGATACTTATAGTATGATTCATATTTCCACGCATCATTATTAGAGAATTGGAATTGTGTTGTTTTCTTTTTTGCCGTGATGGAACTCATATTACGATGTTTCATATAGTAACCTCCTGAATTTATATGTATACAATTAGTAGTATTCAAGAAATGGAAATAAAATGAACATCTAAATTGAAACTCTTTCTTCATGTGTACTGGATTTACGTTATAAATGTTGTAAAACATATAAAACACGGATGCTAATTCATATTAAATATAGAATAATGAAAAAACAATAAGCATTTATTCATCCCTTTCAAGTCGTATAAGTGATTGATATAATAGAAGTAGATGAAAGATAAAGAAAAGCAGGTGACTCTTTTTTGTTTACTAAAGCACAAGAACTTTTAGCGTCCTACTTTGGTTATTCTTCGTTTCGAAGAGGACAAGATGAAACAATTAAAAATGTACTAGATGGGAAAGATACAGTTTGTATTATGCCAACAGGTGGCGGTAAGTCGATTTGTTATCAAATTCCGGCATTAGTATTTGAAGGAACGACGTTGGTTATATCCCCTTTAATATCACTTATGAAGGATCAAGTAGATACATTGGTACAGAATGGCATTTCAGCTACATATATTAATAGTTCTATTTCTATTGCTGAAGCAAATCAGCGAATTCAATTAGCGAAACAAGGACATTACAAGTTACTTTATGTGGCGCCTGAGCGTCTTGATTCGATGGAGTTTGTTGACCAACTTATCGATATGAAAATCCCTATGATTGCGATTGATGAAGCACACTGTATTTCACAGTGGGGACATGATTTCCGTCCAAGTTATTTACATATACATCGCATATTAGATTATCTTCCAGAAAAACCGCTCGTATTAGCATTAACAGCAACAGCAACACCGCAAGTACGTGATGATATTTGTAACACACTTGAAATTAATCAAGAAAATACAATTATGACAACGTTTGAGCGAGAGAACTTATCGTTTTCTGTCATTAAAGGACAAGATCGAAATGCATATTTGGCGGATTATATTCGTCAAAATCAAAAGGAATCTGGGATTATATATGCAGCTACTAGAAAAGTAGTCGATCAGTTATATGAAGATTTAATGAAGGCAGGAGTTTCTGTATCAAAATATCATGCTGGTATGAGTGATAGTGATCGAAATGAGCAACAAGAACTCTTTTTACGAGATGAAGTAAGTGTAATGGTAGCAACATCTGCATTCGGGATGGGTATTGATAAATCGAATATTCGTTACGTAATTCATTATCAGCTTCCAAAAAATATGGAAAGTTACTATCAAGAAGCAGGACGTGCTGGTCGTGATGGATTAGATAGTACATGTATATTGTTATATTCTTCTCAAGATGTACAAGTACAGCGTTTTTTAATTGATCAATCAACTGGAGAATCACGTTTTTCAAATGAACTTGAAAAATTGCAAAATATGACCGATTACTGTCATACAGAACAATGTTTACAATCATTCATTTTGCAATACTTTGGAGAAGAACCGAAAGAAGATTGTGGACGCTGTGGTAATTGTACAGACGATCGTGAGAGCATTGATGTGACAAGGGAATCACAAATGGTTTTATCATGCATGATTAGAACGAACCAACGCTTTGGAAAGCAAATGATAGCACAAGTATTAACGGGTTCGAAAAATAAGAAAGTTATTGAATTTAATTTTCATACTTTACCAACGTATGGGCTTTTATCGAACCGTAGTGTAAAAGAGGTCAGTGAGTTTATTGAGTTTTTAATTTCAGATGAGTTAATTGCAGTTGAACATGGCACTTATCCGACGTTAAAAGTAACAGAAAAAGGGAAAGAAGTATTACTTGGTAAAGAGAATGTTTTACGAAAAGAACGAGTAGAAACAAGACAAATTGTTCAAGACCATCCTTTATTTGAAGTGCTTCGTGAAGTACGTAAAGAAATTGCACAAGGAGAAGGTGTACCTCCGTTCGTTATTTTCTCTGACCAAACATTGAAAGATATGTGCGTGAAAATGCCACAAAGTGATTCCGAATTGTTGACGGTAAAAGGTATCGGAGAACACAAACTTGTGAAATATGGCTCGCACTTCTTACAAGCAGTTCAGCATTTTATTGAAGAAAATCCAAATTATGCTGAAACGATTAAGACAGAAGTAGTTTCAGAACGTAAAAAGGCAGGAAAAGCGTCCGCGAATTCTCATTTAGAAACGTATGAAATGTATAAACAAGGTATTGATTTGAATGAGATTGCAAAAGAACGCAACTTATCAAGACAAACAATAGAAAACCATTTAATTCGCTGCTACGAGGATGGAATGGAAGTAGAGTGGAAAAGTTTTGTTCCGGCAGAGTATGAATCTCTTATTGAAACTGCCGTTCAAAATGCAGAGGGTGGTCTGAAATCTATTAAAGAACAGCTTCCGAATGAAGTGAGTTACTTTATGATTCGTGCTTATTTACAAATAAGAAAGTAGAGACATATAAAGGGGATAAGAATTTATGTATCATATTTTCGTTTATGGCACGTTAAGAAGAGGACAAACGAATGCTCATTATATGCTAGGTGCAACGTACATTCCAGACAGAGCTTGGACATATGGAAAATTATTTGATACGAACGAAGGATATCCGGCCATGACTTATTCGATTGAAGAAAAGGTGTATGGAGAAGTTTATGTAGTAAATGATGAGATATTGTGTAAGTTAGATGAACTAGAAGAATATACAGGTAATGCGGAGACTGATTTATATGATCGAATTACGCAAACAGTATATGTTGCTGATAGGAAAATAGAGGCATATGTGTATATCGCTCAAGATAAAAAGATGATATTAAAAGTTATTGATTCTGGTGACTGGGTGGAGTATCAAAAAGAAAAATAAGAGTAGCTAAAGAGTAGATAGTGGTATAATCCATTATCTATTTTTTATACTTTCACTTTCAAAATTCTTATTATTTTGATAAATTGTAAATATAGTGAAATCAAAAGGAGGATTTTTCATGGGGATTAGAAATTTAGTTTCTCACCTGTAACAGAAAAATAATTTGCAGGAGGAGAATAATAATGAACGAATTAAATGTAAAAGAATTTTATAAAAAACAATTTGAACTAATAAGCTATGATATAAATAATGAAAATTGGTTACAGGAAGTTGCTAAAGAAGTGCAAGAACAAGTTGGATATCCAATTCAGACAATGTTAGAACTAGGGGCTGGAAATGGCGGATTTGCAAGGGCGATGTCTAATTTGAATGTAAAAATGACTACTGTTGAGCTTGTACCGGAGTTAGCTATGTTTGCAAAAAAACATTCTACTAATGACATTGAGGTTCATTGCGCCGATTTTTATAAAATTAACTTTAAAGAAAAGTTTGATGTTATTTGTTATTTAGACGGATTTGGTGTAGGAACCGATGAAGAACAATTATTTTTATTAAAACGTATACATAACTGGTTGAAAGATGATGGATGTGCACTTATTGATATTTATCAACCGTTATATTGGGAAAAGGCCAATGGACAAGAAATGCCGATAGGTTCTGCAATGCGAAAGTATGAATATGATAGTGAAAATGCAAGAATGCTAGACCATTGGTGGGAAATAGATTCTTCAAATGATATCGTGACACAATCTTTACGCTGCTATGCTGTAGATGAGATTAGTAATTTATGTGCTGAGGCTCATTTAAGTATAGTTGGGATTTTCCCAGGAGGAGCGTATGATTTTGAAGCTGGGAAATATAAAGAGCAATCATCTTTAAATGAATGTTTATCATATCGAGTAAAAGTGAAAAAGAGTAGGGATTAAATCCTTACTCTTTTTACTTTTATTGTGTGAATAAATGTCGTTCTCTTTTTATTCTTATAGTTCTTAGTACGATTCCAATTCCGAGAAATAAAACAGTAGCAGCGACCCCGCTAATAGGGTTTAACCAAAAATCACTACTGTTTGTAAGAGTAATAATCCCTGTTATTGTAACTAAAACAGTAGGAACAGCATCCTCGATCGCATGCATGATAACGCATGGCCAGACTGATTTTGTAAGTCTATATATTTCAACATACATAATTGACCAACAAACCATAAGGATACAGCCAGATAAAAGCGTATTTAATCTTGAGATAGATTCAAAATATTCATTTGGCAAAAAGACTATATAATATGCAGCATGCCAAAGTGCCCAAATTAAACCAGAAATAATATAAATGTACCAATCGTTTAGATTTAGTTCAATCAACTTTGGAGTTAAATAACCACGCCAAGAAAACTCTTCAAAAATATTTTTAATAAAGTTACCAATAGTAGACATGACTATGAGTGACAATAACGTGGATATATCAAAACTAGAAATATGAGCTACTCCAAAAATGAGCGATATGCTTATCGTTATTACTGTAACGAATGGATAAATAAGTAGTGCAGTGAAATACCATATAAAGTTTCCTTTTAAATTGGGCTTGATGCCAAAATCATTCCAATCTCGGCTAATGACTCTAAGGAAAATGCTTACGAGGAAAGGGAATATTAGCCATAATCCCATACCTAAAGTGTTTCCTTCAGGTTGATCTGTTAGAAGAAAATCTAGAAATACCCCAATCCATCCACTGGCCAAAACAATGAATACAAAAATAAGTAAATATAACTTTAGCGGTTTCTTTTTCGCGACTTTCATTTGAATAGACTCCTTTACTTTAATTTATCCTACTATTTGTGGGCAGTAAAACCACACTTATAAAATTTTCACTTTATGTATCTTTGACTTTTACATTGTTTGTCAATATATAAATTAAATAGGTGACAAATAGAAAGTGGTATCTTTTGTATGCATCACTATACTATATGTGTAGTGATGTGATTTAGATGTTGTATAAAAGTAAGTTTTTTCGGAAAATTTAAATTGAAACTATTGACTTTACGATTGAATTTTTAATACAATGATAATTCGACTGAAAAATTAGAACGGACAGGAGGGAATCGTCGAAATGAGCAACATATTTGAAGATGAGTTACAAAAAATGAAGGATACTTTACATACGATGGATGAGCAATTGGATAAGCTTGAAAAAATCCCAGTTTATTATGGGGAAGATTTTAAGGAGCAAATTCTTGAAAGTATGAGAGAGTCTAATAGACAAAATTTACGTATTGGTGTGCAAGAGCCGTACTTTGGAAGGTTAGATTTTCAGGAAGATGGTAAAGAAGCAGTTATGCCGATTTATATTGGAAAAGTAGGGGTTTCGGATATGGACACGATGAAACCAATCATTATTGATTGGAGAGCACCTGTCGCAAGTATGTTTTATTCATTTACCGGTGGAGAAGAATTAGCATTTTATCAATCACCAGATGGGTTAGTAGAAGGTGATGTGTATTTAAAACGAAACATTTCTATTCGAAAAAGAGAACTTGAACGTGTTGTTGATACATATGTAAAAGGAAATGAAGATGTATCGCATGCCGATGATTTTCTTCTATATCGATTAGGTGAGAATAAAGATAATAAGCTAAAGGATATTGTTTCAACGATTCAATCGGAACAAAATGATATTATTCGTGCGGAAAGAAACTTGCCATTATTAATTCAAGGGGTTGCAGGGAGCGGAAAGACAACAATCGCTTTACATCGCCTTGCTTTTTTAATTTATGAATATCGTGAGCAGCTAGAAGCTGAGAGAATGATTGTATTCGCTCCAAACAGTTTATTTTTAGACTACATTTCCAGCGTACTTCCTGAATTAGGGGTAGGAAATATTAGTCAAACAACGTTTCCAGATTGGGCATTACGTACATTAGAGGGTTCCGTGAAACTAAAGCAGACAGAAGAAAAACTGAAAGAAGCCTTTTCAATTAATCGCGATGAAAGAAAGATTATGATTGGTAAATTAAAAGGTACGCTAGAATTTAAGGCGTTTATAGAAGAAAGAATGACTCAATTTGAAAACGATTTAGTGCCAACAAAAGATTTTGAGGCATGGGATAAAGCTGTTATTCCAGTGGAAGACGTTAAAAAATGGATGCAAGTGGAATATAAACATTATCCATTAAAGAAGAGAAGAGAACGTTTAGTCGGCCGTATGAAACGTTGGATTGAAATTGAACTTAAAAAGTATGGAGAAACAAACGAGAAAAAGTTACTAAAAAAAGAAGCAACAAAGAGATTGAACACCTATATGAATTTTTGGCCAAAAATGAGCCCACTTTCACTATACAGTTCAATGTTGAAAAGCAAAGAAATACTCGAAGTATTACCTGAAGAACTTGTTCAAGAAACAGAAAAGAGTTGTCGTAAAAAAGAAGTGTATGTAGAAGATTTACCAGCTTTAATATACATACATCATCGTATAACAGGGATTGAAATCGGGCAGAAGTTTCATCACGTTGTTATTGATGAAGCGCAAGATTTTTCGCCTTTCCAAGTTTATGTATTAAAAGAAATTACACTAGGTAATTCTTTCACTATATTAGGTGATTTATCGCAAGCGATTTATGATTACCAAGGAATTGAAGATTGGAGTGCTTTTAAGGAAGTATTCCAAGAAACAGGATATTATGAACTGACAAGAAGTTATCGTTCTACAAAAGAAATTATTGAATTTGCTAATGAAATAATTAAAAATGCAGAAATTCCAGTAGGACTCGCAACACCAGTCTTCCGCAGTGGAGAAGATGTGAAAGTGATTTATGCAGAAGATCAATTTATTGAAATTGTGAAGACGATAAAACATTTGCAAAATGCAGATGTGAAAACAATTGCGGTAATAGGAAGAACAGAAGATGAATGCCGTCATATGTATGAGAAATTAACTGATGCAGGTTTAACGGTAAACGTCATTGAAGCAAACCAAAGTAAATATGAAGGCGGTATTTCTGTAGTACCTGTCTATTTAGCGAAAGGTTTAGAATTTGATGCAGTTCTTTTAATTGATGTGGATGAGGAACATTACAAAAATACAAAACATGATGCAAAGTTACTATATGTCGGATGTACGAGATCACTTCATGATTTATGGATTTTCCATAGCGGAAAAGCGTCACCTTTAATTAAAGGATTAAAATAAAGTGAAACTATAATCAGTGGGGAGTTTTACTGCAAGTTAATGTGGGATAAATATAAAAAGAGGATTTTCTAGTACAGTATGAAGATCCTCTTTTTTATATTGAAATGGTAGACGAATTAATGACTTGAGCTGTTGTTTAAATGATATACGATGCTTTTTTCTAATTCCTTAGTTTGTTCTTTTTCCCATGTGCGAACAGCATCTACTGGAGTTTGTGTATGTTTTAACCAATCTAGAATTGAGTGTAGTTGTTCTTGTAATTGCCCAATATTTCGTTCCTTACTGTTCTTATTCTGAATTCTATTAGTTAATTGAAGCATGTAGGGTAGTTTTTCTATACATTCGCTTAAATCTCCGCAATAACCTGACGGGAATTCATGTGTACCAAATTCTAAAGTATTGATGTAATTAGAAACTAGGTATATCATGGCTTTTTGTTCGGTATCACCACCTAATTCAATCGCTTTTCGAAGGAATTTTTCTAAATCGTCTTCTTTATTGCTAGAGTCCATATAAATTCCTATCCATCTAAAAGGTCTTGAATCAATCGGGTTGTTTTCTGTCCATCTATATAGAATGTCAATTAGAAAACTATTTAGTGAGAAAGTTAACACCTCATCTTTTTCGTTTAATGCATCTAAAATAGTAAACAGCGAAATGGCAAACTCTTCTTGATCTTTTGATTTCCATTTCTTTGCATTTGAAATAAATATTTCTAAATGTTTATAAGCTAATTTTCGAAGTCCCGCTTCGCGATGCTGACAGTAACAAATAAAATCATGCCAATGCTCATTTGTATTCATATGTATAATAATAGTTTGTAATGTAGTGAGAGGTTTATCCATTATAAGTCCCCAATCTATTAAGAACGTGTTGAAAATTTAGTGTTATTATATCATTACATAAATTAAAAAGGGAGAGTTACTATGATTACAAAAGTAATTAAGAAAAGTAATTGGGAAATCGCAAAAATAATTGGAAAAATTAATGAAGATTCCCTTATAGAAGAGGGATTTATTCATTGTTCATTAGTAGATCAAGCTTTAAGAGTTGCAGAAAAATATTTCAAGCATGAAGAAGATGTTTTATTACTTACAATTGATCCAGCCCTATTAAAAGCAGAAGTAAAATATGAACTTGCTTCAAACGGTCAAGAATATCCGCATGTTTACGGAGTAATTAATGTTGAGGCGATTGTAGAGGTTGTTCCATTTTCTAAAGAAAACGGGGAATTTATATTACTTAAATCAGTTCGACTTTAGTAATAGGCGATGGAGTTCGCTATAATTGCTATATATAGCTAATGAATCCTATTGATAAACGAGATTTTTTGTTTATCAGTAGGATTTTTAATTTTATTCGAACAGACTTAAAAAGAGCAGTTAGAGTGGGAAGAATTTAAGATGGATTTTATTGGTCACGGGATCCAATCGATTGGTAATGAAGCAGTTCTAACAGGACTCATTATAGACTTTGAAGATGAAACGTAAAAAAATTATTATGTTTATCTGAATATTGAGGGAATACAAAAGTTTTATTTATATAATTTTCAGAAAACATAGACTATAACATTGATAAATGGTATAATTTCCTTGTTATTGGAATTAAAATGAAAATATTAGAAGAAAAAGGATTGGGTTGGTTTTAATGGGGGATTCTGATCACAAAGAAACAAAGGCGATATTAAAGTTATGGTTTATTTATATACCACTTGCATTTGGAGAGTTTGTCTTTTCGAATATCATAGGTTATTTAAAAAAATAAAGATTTTGCATTTGAAAAACAATTAACCTAATTTAATTGTTTTTTTATTTTACTTTAATAAACCAAATAAAAATAGAGATTTTGAACAAGATGAAGTTTATGAAGGAAATAACGTTGAGTAGGTGCTGAAAACAGTGTGAAATCAACAGTGCCTAAAGAATAAAACAGGAATCATTCAACCATGGTAATGTTCCGTTTTATTAGCTTCCTATAGTGATATGTTATGGTCACATCATATGTGTACGATACTTGTAACTTAATATAGCATTACTGGAATTTCAAAATTAGTAGTTAAGGTTGCTACCTTTTAGAGTGTTATAGATATATATAACTTAGCTAAAAAAGCACAAATCATATAATTTGCGCTTTTCATTATCTGTTTTTGGTAAAAAAAGCACAGTTTTTGTCACACTAATACTGTACGATACATAGTATAAAACACATACTGTATGACATATAGTAATGGAAATGAGGTGAGTGAATGGATACTTTATTAAACTCGTTAATTACTGAGTTAAGAAGAGGGACATTAACGTTAGCTGTTTTAAGCCAATTAAGAACGCCACAGTACGGATATTCACTTGTCCAGTTATTGGAGCAATCAGGGATTACAATTGATCAAAGTACTTTATATCCACTACTTCGCAGATTAGAAAAGCAGGAGCTAGTAACGAGTAGTTGGGATAAAACGGAGAGTAGACCTCGTAAATATTATGTTTTAAGTGAATATGGATTAGAAATATTTTTGCAGTTAAAAAAGGAATGGATAAAGGATTCGAAAGAACTTTATAACTTATTAAAGGAGGAGGAAGAGAATGAATTTAATTGATCTCTATATCCAGGAAGTTGCGAAGAGATTACCTGAAAAAAATCGTGAAGATATTACACTTGAACTAAGGTCAACTATAGAGGATATGTTACCTGAAGATTATAATGAAGAAGATGTAAAGAGCGTTCTCGAAAAATTGGGGAGTCCGGTTTCATTGGCTAATGGTTATTTGGATAGACCGATGCATTTAATTGGACCACGTTATTTTGATGTATATACGACATTGTTAAAAATGATTATACCAATCGCAGCAATCATTGCACTCATATCAATGGTTGCAGAAAATTTTATAGGCTATAGTGGTGATCAAGCGGTATTAAATGTTATTTTACAATTGATAGGTAAAGGTATTGGGGAAATTTTTGAAGTGGGTCTTCATGTATTTTTCTGGTTGACACTTGTGTTTGTTATTTTAGAAAGAACAGATAAAGACAAAGGTATTCAGCCGTTGACGACAAGTTTTAAAAAATGGACACCAGATGATTTGAAAAACATCTCGTATATCCCAAAGAAAAAAGCAATCTCGAAGTTTGAAGTTTTTGGAGGTTTAATGTGGACAGCAGTTTGGGCTACACTTTACTTTTATGCGAATCATCTTGTTGGCGTATATCATGGTACGGCAAATGGACTGAAGTTTGTCTCGCCAACTTTTAATCAAGATATTTTACTGCAGTACTGGCCAATCGTTGTAATTATGATCGTTTTTGAAATAGGTATATCCCTTTATAAATTAGTACAAGGAAAATGGACGCAAAGATTGGCGATTGGAAATGCTATTCTTCAAGTAGCTGGGACGATAGTATTCATTGTAATTGTAGTAAATCCACATTTATTTAACGCAGGATTTATTACGTATTTGGCAAATGCATTTACTATTTCCCCAGAGGAGTTTAAAACGTGGCTCATTGGGGGAGGAATTTTCTTTTATATGTTATCTGCTGCAATAAATATATTTGATGGTTTCCGAAAAGCTAGTATTCGTATGTAGATAAAAATCGGAAATTTCGATAAAATAAAACTATTAAAAAGATAGTGAAATAAGATGAACATGATGAAAGGAAGAAAATAATGATAAGGGAAGCAACGAAAAGAGATTTAGCATACATTTTAGATATTTATAACGATGCGATACTTTATACAACAGCTGTATATGCGTATAAACCTGTAACCCTTGAAAATAGAATAGATTGGTATGAACAAAAAAAGGCTGAAGGGTATCCCATTTTCGTATGTGAATTAGATAATAAAGTAGTAGGGTTTGCGACATTCGGCCCATTTAGAGCGTGGCCTGCTTATAAATATTCAGTTGAACATTCTGTGTATGTAGATAAGGCATATAGAAAAAATGGCATTGGGTCTTCATTAATGAAAGAATTAATCAAAATTGCGAAGGAAAGAGAGTATATGACCTTAATTGCTGGAATTGATGCAGAGAATGAGAAAAGTATTGCCTTGCATCAAAACTATGGATTTGTTCATGCAGGGACAATAAAAAAAGCTGGTTATAAGTTTAATAAATGGCTAGATTTAGCTTTTTATCAGCTGGAGCTTAACGGTCCTGAAAATCCTATAGAAGGATAAATATTTTTCGGTAGCAAGAAAAAATTCATGCTACCTTTTTCTTATTTTAATAGCTGATGAAAAGGTTTTTTATATTCAATATTGAATTATTAGAAGTTAATATAACGATATGAAAAGAGGGATGGAAATGGAAACTGTCATAAATAAAATAAAAGAGGTACAATCTAATTATGTGGGAATGGCAATTTATTCTACAAAAAACAATCGTATAGTTGCTTCATATAATAGTGAATTAAATATTCCGTTAGCATCAGCAGCAAAATTAGTTATTGGATTTGTAGTAGCACAAATGGTGAGGGAAAATAAACATAATTGGAATGATATACTTCATCACATTAAATTTAATCCGCATGAAGATAGTGCGCAGTTATATCCGCATTTACAAGGAAGAACTTCTTTAACACTTAGTCAAGCGGTCGAGGTAATGATAGCTTGTCATGATAGTTACGTTGCACAGTCAGTTGTAATGCACTGTGGTGGATGGGATGCTGTGAAAATGTATGTACAAACGTACTTTTCAAAAATTCATATAGAAGAGAATGCTAGAGATGAGAAAAATATTGGAGACTTAAATGAAGTTCTTGCCCTTTTCATACAAACCTTTCAAGGTTATAAATTAGAACCAGAATTATGGGAACCAATTATTAGTGGCATGGTAAGACAACAAGGAGAGTATGAAGAAATCCCATATTATCATTTAGCTCATATGACAGGTGGATTGCTCACAGCTACAATAAATATTGGTATAATAGGAATGTTTAACGAATTTCCGCTTCTTTATGTAATTGGGGGAAAAGATTTACCGAATCGACGTGAAAATAAAGAGGTAGATGAAGCTTTTGCAGTAGTTTTAAAGTACATATACAAAGAATATAGTGAAAGCATGCTAGGAGTGAGCGATTGAAAAGAAACTTAAAGACTTCAACAATCATTATTTTAATTTTAACGATTATTGCTCTTGAAGTTGGAATCGCACTATATAATCACAATTTGTCATTAGATACAATTTACTTTGCAGCGATCCTTATTTGTATTGTATTGCTTTTTGGCACACGTGTTTCTGAAGAGAAAGAAAGTAAATCGAAACGAGGGCGAAGAAAAACAGCTCTTATATTTTGGCCATCTATTTTATTGTCTATCGCTTGTTTTGCAGTTATAAGTTACATAAGGATAGGCTATGTCTCTGTACCAGGGATAATTGGCTTTTCATGCTTTGTTACATATGGTGGATTCGTATGTATTAGTATTTTAAAGAGAAAAAATAAAATGTAGATTACTAAGCTGAAAGGAAGCAATGTATATGAAACATATAGAGAACGGTACACGTACTGAAGGAGAATATATTAAAAATAAAGTTATTCAATATAATATGTCCATCTTAACAGATGAGGCAAGACAGACGATGGAAGAAGTAAGCCTCGTAGTAAAAAATGAAGAAGGAAAAATTTTTGGTGGCGTAACAGGTACGATGTATTTTTATCACCTTCATATCGACTTTTTATGGGTTGATGAATCAGTTCGTCATGATGGCTATGGCAGTCAACTGTTACATAAAATTGAAGATGTTGCAAAGGAAAAAGGGTGTAGATTAATACTACTAGATTCATTTAGTTTTCAAGCACCAGAATTTTATAAAAAGCATGGTTACAGGGAGTATGGAATTGTTGAAGATCACCCGAAAGGTCATAGTCAGCACTTTTTTGAAAAGAGATTATAATAATATTATGTATACTGTTTGATGGGAGAAAGAATATGTACACGTATAAATTGCAACAAGAACAACCAATCTGTGCAGAAAAAATAAAAAAACTTTATGATTCTGTCGGTTGGTGGCCAGAAAGAAAAGAAGTCGATATTGAAAAAATATTAAAGAATAGCATAGCCATTGGAGTATGGGAAGAAAATGAATTAGTTGGATTTGCTAGAGTCGTTTCTGATGGTGTTTATCGAGCATACATTGAAGATGTTGTCGTACATGAGAGTGTAAGAAGTAAAGGTATTGGAGAGAAGATGCTTAAAATATTACTTCGAGAAATATCACATATTGATATTGTTAGTCTATTTTGCGGAGAGAAGCTAATAAACTTTTACGGTGAGCAGCAATTTCAAGCGACGAAGCAAATTGTGATGCACCGCAATCAAATAGGGAAAGAATAAAGAGGTGCCAATTAAAATGAATGCAACAAGAGCGTACTGTTTATCGAAAAAAAAAGCGACAGAAGATTCTCCAGATGGTTGGAGTGCAACATGTATGAGGCTTAATAATAAAATATTTGCGATAGTAAATCATGAAGAAGGTGAAAAAGCTGCGATTACATTGAAGTGTGATCCAGAAGTCGCATTAAGAATAAGAGAAGATTATCCAGAAACAATTATTCCAGGGTATCATATGAATAAAAAACATTGGAATACCGTTTATATTCATAAGGGTATAGAACAGGAGCAAATAAATAAAATGATTGATTGGTCGTATGATTTAGTACTACAATCATTTTCAAAGAAAAAGCAGCAGGAGTTAATGGATTAATATGTATTAGGAGTGTGTGTAATGAAAGATTCGATTAAAGATACGTATGATAAATTAGCGAGTACATATAAAGAAAATCTAGATTTCGCAAATCCATATAACAGTTATTATGAAAGACCGGCGATGATGGAGCTTATTCCAAAGGAACTAGAAGGAAAAAAGATACTAGATGCTGGATGTGCAGCTGGATGGTATACTTCTCAATTCATAGGAAGAGGAGCAAATGTTACAGCAATTGATGTAAGTCCTGAAATGGTAAAAGTCGCGAAAGAAAGTATAAGGGACAAAGCAACGCTCCTTTGTCATGATCTGCAAGAAACATTGCCATTTGAAGATAATACGTATGATGTGATTGTAAGTTCGTTAACTCTTCATTACTTAGAAAATTGGAATCAAGTATTTCAAGAATTTCGTCGCGTATTGAAGCCGGGTGGAGAACTTATATATTCTATCCATCATCCTTTTATGGATTTCACAAAGTTTCCATGTGAAAGTTATTTTGAAAAACAGTTATTAATAGATACTTGGGTTAAACCGAACATTACAATTGAAGTCGAATTTTTCAGAAGGTCACTACAAGACATAATAAATGAAACTACAAATTATTTTGTATTAGAAGAGATAGTGGAACCGAAGGCAGTTGAAAAGATGAAAGAAGTAGACGAAAAATCATATTATTATCTAAATACGAATCCACATTTTCTTATCATAAAAGCAACTAATAAATAGCTAGTAAAATAACTTTATTTTACTAGCTATTTACAGTTATACATTATATATTAGGAGACTTTAAAATGAATACGAAACGAAATAGAGTATTATATGCACTATTTACTATAGTTGTTATTATTTTAGGTCTTAGCTCAAGAAAATTTTCTTTTGCACTACCACATCTATTAAATGATTACTTAGGCGATGCTTTATGGGCATTAATGATTTTCACTGGCTTTGGATTTTTGTTTCCTAAAACAGAGACGAAGAAGTTGGCTTTTATTAGTTTAATGTTTTGCTACGGGATTGAAGTGAGCCAATTGTATCATGCGGAATGGATAGACAGCATTCGTGCAACGACTTTGGGCGGACTCGTGTTGGGATACGGTTTTTTGTGGAGTGATTTAGTGGCTTATACAATTGGTGTTGTTGTTGGCATACTTTGTGAGTTTATGTTACGGAGGAAATAATCGATTTTAAAAAGGAGCCCTTTATGAAAAAAATAATATTAATTGGTTCTGGTGGTTCAGGAAAATCTACATTAGCAAGGAAGTTAGGGAATAAATTAAATATTAAGGTGCATCATCTTGATGCATTATTTTGGAAACCGAATTGGGAAGGTGTTCCGAGAGAAGAACAAATAACAGTTCAAAATAACTTAATTAAAGATGAGAAATGGATTATTGATGGGAATTACGGCGGGACGATGGGTATAAGACTGAATGCAGCTGATACAATTATCTTCCTTGATATTCATAGAACAATTTGTGTTTATAGGGCTTTTAAAAGAATTGCAAAATATCGAAATAAAACTAGACCGGATATGGGCGCGGGATGTGAAGAAAGATTTGATTTACAATTTTTTAAATGGATATGGGAATATCCTAATGCTAAACGACCTACAATTTTAAAAGAGTTAGAGCAATTGTCCGAAGAGAAAAAGGTTATTGTTTTAAAATCTCCAAATGAGGTTCGGAAATTTTTAGAGCACATATAATAATAGAATGTGACACAACAATTCTTTGTGGATCTTACCGATTAGTTTAATTAAACTAATCGTTTTTTATTATGAAAAATTTAACGCTTTTTGAAAAATGCATTTTGTAATGAGTATATGACTTTAAGTTCATATAAAATGAACGTTTGGAGGAATAGAAAATGACTAACGATTTAATTCAACTAATCGATTCATTAATGGTCAATATTCCAGCTGGAGAGGTAGTATTAAGAGATGATCGAATAAAAAAAGAATGGCTAGTACAAATTCAACCATTTCTTCTTGCAAAGTATGCTGTAACAATGGAACTATATGATGCTATTACAAATAGTACATTAAATAATTTTGATAAAAATCATAAACCAGTTGTCAATATTTCATGGAACGATGCCATTGCGTTTTGTAATGTACTTTCAAAAAAAGCGGGATTAAAAGAATATTATTCTATTAGTGATGGTGGTCAAATTGTGAAATGTAATTTAGATTCAAATGGCTACCGATTACCATCTGAGGCGGAGTGGCAATATGCATGTAAAGCAAGTACAACCGGATATACATACGGGAAACTTCATGATATAGCGTGGTATAATGAAAATTCAAATGGAGAGATTCATGACGTTGGCCAAAAAGAACCGAATGCATGGGGACTTTATGATATGCTAGGGAACGTTTGGGAATGGTGTTATGATTTGTATGATGAAACAGTGTACGGATCATACCGTATTTTTCGTGGTGGTAGTTGGGCTGAAACAGCGAGAGGGTGCGGCGCTACTTGTCGTCGTCGAAGCCATCCTACATTTCATATAGATGATCTCGGTTTTAGACTCGCTAGGTCAATTTAGCAGGAATATGATACGAACAACTAAGAAAAGAGTATGGAGAGAATCCGTACTTTTCCAACATAGAAATGATTTAACGTAAGGAGTGTTTATAATGGCGCGTGTTTTATTTATTAACGCTGGATCAGAAGGACATATAAATCCAACTTTGACAGTTGTAGAAGAGTTGATTTCTCGCGGTGAAGAGGTCGTTTATTTTTCAATAGAAGCTTTTAGGGAACGAATTGAGAAGACAGGTGCTACTGTACGAACGATTGACGATCAAAAATTTATAAAAGCGTTTCTATCTGGAGGCAGAAATTATTTACAGGAAAGAATAAACGGTCTTCTACATACAGCAGATGTTGTTATACCTAATGTTCTAGAACAAATTGAAGGTGAACATTTTGATTACATAATTCATGATTCTATGTTTGGCTGTGGGCACTTAATTGCTCAAATTCTTAAATTGCCATCCATAAATTCATGTACATCTTTTGCGCAGGATGAAAAATCTTTTGAGCAAATGTTAGGTCATCTGTCAAAAAATATCCCAGTAGAAATTCATGATAAAATACAGAATGATTTTCAAAACTTAACGAAGGGAATTGCTGAAAAATATGGTGTTGAAATAAAATCATCGTATGAAGTTTTCTGTAATCCTGCACCCCTTACTATTGTGTATACAATTAAGGAGTTCCAGCCTTTTGGTGATACGTTTGATGAAACATATAAATTTGTAGGTCCATCTATCTCTGCACAAATGAAAAACAGAGACGTTGATTTTACTTCGATTGAAGAAAAAAGTCCGATTTATATTTCATTAGGTACTGTTTTTAATGAAGCGATTGACTTTTATAAACTGTGTATGAAGGCCTTTGAGAATAGTGAGCATACAATTGTTATGTCTATTGGTAATAAAACAAAAATAAGTGATCTAGGCGAAATCCCTAAAAACTTCATTGTGAAAAACTATGTACCCCAAACTGAGCTGCTTACATATACGAAACTATTTATTACACACGGCGGGATGAACAGTGCGCATGAAGGACTGTATAACGGGGTTCCGCTCGTTGTAATACCGCAAAGTGCAGATCAGCCAGTAGTCGCAAAGCAAGTGGAGAGTCTTGAGACGGGAGTTCAGTTACATATGAAGGAATTAACTGAAGAGCAACTACGTGAAAATGTGGAACTAATTTTAAATAATCCTTCATATAAAGAAGCTGCTTTGAATTTGAAGGAATCTTTCCAAAAATCAGGTGGATATAAGGAAGCTGTTGATGAAATTTTTATATTTGTAGGTCAGTGAAAAAAATGAAATTATACATTAGAAAAGCATCTAAATAGGATGCTTTTTATTTAACTTTATAATTCTTATTTTTAATATCTAGTATGGTTAAAACTAAGGCACTGAAAGATATAAGTATAAGAATAAAAGTTAACCAGTTAAATGTATTGTTAATTATGAAGTAAAGATGATAGATAAATATATTCAAATTGTATTTTAAAATGTTAGGACTTAGTTTTACGTGTTAGTAATAATTTCACTATTTCTGCACAACTTCTGCACATGTTTTGGCGATTTCTATGTCATGATATATTCATAAAGTGAAATATTTCACAAGAAAAAAATATATTTTCACTGCGGTGTATGCATAATTAACACATACATCGGTACAAGTTTGTCTCTTGTTATTCTTTTACATCAAAGCCCACATTCCACTACAAAGTATAACAAGAAGGAGACATGAACATGAATAATCGATTTTTAAAACAACTACAAAATATGAAAATGAACAAAAAAAGTTTAGGAGCTGTAGCATTAACAGCTGGAATTATTAGTACGACACTTATTCCTCAAAATGCTTATGCGCACGGTTTTGTTGAAAAGCCCGGTAGCCGATCCGCTTTATGTAGTTCAACTTATGGTGCGCTAAATGTAAACTGTGGAAGTGTTATGTATGAACCACAAAGTTTAGAAGCTCCAAAAGGGTTCCCACAAGGTGGTCCAGTTGATGGACAAATCGCTTCTGCAGGCGGAAAATTTGGTGGTATTTTAGATCAACAAACAGCAAATCGTTGGTTTAAAAATACAATCACTGGTGGGGAAAATACATTTACTTGGAAGTATACAGCGCCGCACTTAACGAGCAAGTGGCATTACTATATTACTAAAAAAGGATGGAATCCAAATAAAGCGCTAACAAGAGCAGATTTTGAACCAATTGGAACTGTACAACATGATGGTTCTGCAGCTTCAAATAATTTAACTCATAAAATCAATGTACCTACTGATCGTAGTGGATATCATGTGATTTTAGCAGTATGGGATGTAGCTGATACAGCAAATGCATTCTATAATGTAATTGATGTTAATCTTATTAATGATGTGAAACCAGACATAGAAGCGCCAAGTATTCCAAATGGACTTCAGACACAAAAAGTAACAGCAAATAGTGTAGAACTAACATGGAACGCTTCTACGGATAATGTAGGGGTAAAAGGATATCAAATCTTCCGTAACGGAGAGATGATTGATACAGTAATAGGCACTCATTTTATTGATAAGAAATTACAACCAAGCACAAAATACTCTTATACTGTAAAAGCAATTGACGCAGCTGGCAATGTATCGAAGGAAAGTACAGCGCTTACAGTAAAAACAACAGTTGAGATTCCTGATACAGAAGCACCAATACAACCAAAAGGATTACATAGTATGGGAACGACAGCGTCAAGTGTGGATTTAATGTGGAGTCCATCTGACGATAATATTGGTGTAGACCATTACGATATTTATAGAGAAACAGAAGGATCAATGAAAAAGATTGCAACATCCAATACAACTTCTTATATGGATAAAAATCTGCTCGCTAATACTACTTATAAATATGTAGTGAAAGCTGTTGATGTAGCTGGAAATGAATCCGTACAGAGTGATATCTTCACAATTACTACAAAAACTGAAAGCGCTTCATATGAAGCGTGGGATGCAAAAAAAGCATATAAAAAGGGAGATAGAGTTCTACACGAAGGAAAAGTATATGAAGCAGTCCAGAGTTATCAAGGAAATGGTGATCCGAACTGGATTTATGCATTATCATTATGGAAAACAGTGTAAGCTTTACCTAGATATGAACTAAGAGATGATGGGCTTTGATGAAAAAGGGAATCTTGAGAATTCACTTTTCTATTAATAAAAAAGGGTAGTGTATGAATACATAAGATTCATACACTACCCTTTTTATTATGATAACATTTTCGTCATAAGTATATGTGGAATGCCATCTTCCATAAATATATCAGAAGAAGTTTCATAACCTAATTTTTTATAAAATCCTTCAGCTTGTGTTTGCCCATGTAGTTTCACTTTTGTAGCTTGTTCGTTACGAGCAATTTCTTCTAACGTTTGAATGATGACTTTACCTAATCCGTATGTACGATAATCTTTTAAAATGCAAATACGTTCTAATTTTCCGACGCCATCAACAAATCGTATACGCCCTGTACCTACAGGAAGCTCATTATAATAAACTAAAATATGTTTACATTGCTCTCCGATTTCATCGAATGTATCGAATTCATCTGCAAGAGGGACACCTTGTTCTTTTACAAATACTTCTTTTCGAATATGAAAGGCAGTTTCTAAATCAGTAAGTTCTGTTATAAGTTTGGATTGCAAAATGTTCAGTCCTTTCTAGTATGATGTGTTTTCATAGTATATCATAATAAAGCGCTATCAAGAGAAAAAGAACACACTAAAAAGCTAACTTTAAAAAGTTAGCTTTTATTACAATTCCTTTATCCCATTTTTAGCGCCGATAATTACTTTACTCGTCATACTTATAAACAACCCTGTTTCAACTACACCAGTAATCATTTTTAATTGAGTGTGTAAATGGGCAGGATTAGAAATATGATTAGGGAATATACAATCGATAATCATGTTATTGTTATCGGTTATATAGGTTTCATTATTTTTCAAACGTAATGTTGTTTGACAACCTAAAGACTGAATTTTATTTTCGGTTTGTTTCCATGAAAAAGGGAGGATTTCAATAGGTAATGGAAAAGTACCTAAATGTGTTACAAGTTTCGATTCATCAGCAATGATAATTAGTTCTTTAGAGGAAGAGGCAACGATTTTTTCACGAAGTAATGCACCGCCACCGCCTTTTATAAGTTGTAAATTTGAATCAATTTCATCCGCTCCATCAATTGTAAGATCAAGACTTTGTACGTCGTTTAACGAAATTAGGGGGATATTTAGTTGCTGTGCTAATGCTTCAGTTTCCTTTGATGTCGGTACAGCTTGAAATGATAATCCTTCTTTTACACGCTCACCTAATTTTTGTATTGTCCAATATACAGTAGAACCTGTACCAAGCCCAATCTTCATGCCATCATTTACAAAGTTAGCGGCATATTCGCCAGCGAGCTGTTTTAAATTCATCGCTTTACTCCGCCGGACGCGGTCCAGCATCAAGACCTGAATTTTCAACTGTAAGTACCGGACGAACGACTATATCTTTATGTACACGCATTTGACAAGATAATCGTAAATGATCTTCAATCCCTTTTTCCGTCATTGCATGTTTCTCATTCGCACTCGCTTCACAGAAATCACCTGCTAGTATTTCTACTCTACAAGTTGTGCAACGTGCATTCCCGCCGCAACGATGAAGAATGTTGACACCGCTATCTTCAATTGCTAATACTAACTTCGTTCCTTCTTTTACATCAAATGTTCCCGCACCTTCAATTGTTAATTTTGGCAAATTTGTTCCTCCTCACGTAAAATTGTACATAACATATTTATGACCGCGAATTATTGAACATAAACATTATTTTTTTATATCCCCGTAACTTTTTTTAATGTTGAATCGTTTATTAAGTAAGCGCTGAAAAGGAGTGGTTATTTTGTGCACAAAAGTAACTCATGTTTTAAAGAACCGTATCGATATGAATCATTCAAATATAAACTTTTTAATTGAACAATATGGAGAGTTAAAAAGATACTGTACTTTTTTAACGAAAAATAAATGGGATGGGGAAGATCTCGCCCAAGAAACAGTGTGTAAAGTGCTTCAAAAATATAGAAATAAAGATATTTGTATGACACTCGTCTATAAAATAGCAAGAAATCGTTGGTTAGATCAGATGAAGTCTAAGTCTGTTCATGAAAAAATAAGAGAACAAATCACTTTTGAAGAACCACATGAGAACATTGCAGATTTGCATGAAATGGTAGGGAAAGTATTGTCTTCATTAAATGTACAGCAATCCGCAATTTTATTATTAAAAGATGTTTTTCAATATAGTATCGCTGATATTGCTAAAGTGTGTTCTGTATCAGAAGGTGCAGTGAAAGCTTCTTTATTTCGGAGTAGAAATAGGCTGAAAACTGTAAGTGAAGAAGGGGTCGAGATAGTCGAATTCACAGATGATATGGAAGTTGTAGTAACGTCTATTCGAGAAGAGAGACCGGAATTATTAACGAAACTGCTTCCGTCAATAGATTTTACTAAGTTACCATCTAAACAGCCAGTCTTACTATTTAATGTGAAACAACCTTCTTCCTACAGTTGTATGCTTTGCGCAGCATAACAAGTATTGGAGGGATTTAAAATGAATGCAATTCCATATGTAGTAGAACAAACAAAATTAGGAGAACGTTCCTATGATATATATTCAAGGTTATTAAAAGACCGCATTATTATTATTGGTTCAGAAATTAATGATCAAGTAGCGAGTAGTGTCGTAGCTCAATTATTATTTTTAGAAGCAGAAGATGCAGAGAAAGATATATTCTTATACATCAATAGTCCCGGCGGTTCAACGACAGCAGGTTTTGCAATATTAGATACGATGAATTTAATTAAACCAGATGTGCAAACGCTGTGCATGGGCTTTGCGGCATCATTTGGTGCATTGCTATTATTATCTGGAGCAAAAGGAAAACGATTTGCGCTCCCTAACAGTGAAATTATGATTCATCAGCCGCTTGGTGGTGCACAAGGACAAGCGACAGAAATTGAAATAACAGCGAAAAGAATATTAAAGTTAAAACATGATATTAATAAAATGATTGCAGAAAAAACAGGCCAACCGATTGAAAGAGTAGCACATGATACAGAAAGAGATTATTTTATGACTGCAGAAGAAGCGAAGGCATATGGGATTGTAGATGATGTTGTTACGAAAAAATAAGATGAAAAAGGCTAGAGGATATGTTAATTCTCTAGCCTTTTTATTATTCCTTTACCCATTCATCAACTAATGCTTGATTTTTTTTAATCCATTTTCGCGCAGCTTCTTCAGGATCTTTTGTTTTATTTAACATGACCATTAACGTACCGAGCTGTTCATCGTTCATTTTCCATTTATCAAAGTATTTTATAACATCTGGGTGATCTTTTTCGAAACCTTTACGAACGGAGTAATAAATGTCATCTTTTTCACCATATACTTTCTTAGGGTCTTTTAAATATTTCAAGTCAAATTCTGAAAAACCCCAATGCGGATTCCAAAGCGTAACAGCGATTGGTTTCTTTTTTGTATATGCTTTCTTTAGTTCACTCATCATCGCAGCTTCAGAGGATTGGACAAGTTTTAGTTTTATATCATATTCTTTCATTGCTTTATTCGTTAAATTCATAAGACTACTACCGGGTTCGATACCGACAATTTTATTATCTAGTTCATCTTTATGAGCATTTAAATCTTCGATACTGTTTATGTTTTTCATATAAGAAGGTACGACTAGACCAAGTCCAGTACCTTCGTACCATTTTGACTTTAAGACAATATCATCTTTATAACGATCGTTTAGCGGCTTATCCGTAACGGGTAGCCATACTTCTAAATTCGCATCAACATCACCACGAGCAACACCAGTCCAAATTGCAGCTTTTTCTAAATACATAAGCTCAACTTTGTAGCCTTTTTCTTCTAATAAAACTTTCCACATGTTTGCAGTTGCAATATTTTCTTTCCAACTTGTTACACCAAGTTTAATTTTTCCTTTCGAATTTGCATTTGTTGCATTACATGAAGTGAAAATCATAGTAATAAATAATGCAAGGCATATAAACCAAATTTTCTTTCGCATCGAAAACCTCCTAAGTAACGTTTGCCTTATAAAATAAATGTATAAGTAAGCATTCTTATTATGAACGGAAACGAGAATTTTAAAGAAATCTTATGAATGTCATTTTTATGTAATATTTCTTTGTAAAATCGCAACACTATGTGAATAGATGGGTAGAAAAGGAGTAGTGACATGGATAATACAAAGGTGCGTGTTGAAAACGTAACAAAAGTATTCGGGAAACATCCGCAAAAAGCCCTTTCCTTATTGAAAGAAGGAAAAAGTAAATCGGAAATTTTAAAAGAGACAGGAATGAACGTTGGTGTGAAAAAAGCAACGTTTGAAGTATACTCTGGAGAAATTTTCGTTATTATGGGTTTGTCTGGTAGCGGGAAATCTACGCTAGTTCGTATGTTAAATCAATTGATTAAACCAACCGCAGGTCATATATACATAGATGGTGAAGACATCGCAACGATGGGAAAAGAAGAGTTACGGAGAGTAAGAAGAACGAAAATGAGTATGGTATTTCAGAAGTTCGCTCTATTTCCGCATCGTACGGTTATACAAAATGTTGCATATGGTTTAGAAATACAAGGAGTTCCGGTTGAAGAGCGAGAGAAAAAAGCGTTAGAATCGCTACAGTTAGTAGGACTCGATCATCATAAAGATAACTATCCAAGTCAACTTAGTGGTGGTATGCAGCAGCGCGTTGGAATCGCCAGGGCACTAACGAATAATCCAGATGTATTACTAATGGACGAGTCATTCAGTGCATTAGATCCACTTATTCGAAAAGAAATGCAAGATGAATTGTTAGAGTTGCAAGATAAAATGGAAAAAACAATTATATTTATTACGCATGATTTAGATGAAGCGCTTCGAATTGGAGATCGTATCGCATTAATGAAAGATGGAGAAATCGTTCAAATTGGAACGCCAGAAGAAATTATGATGAGCCCCGCTAATGAATTTGTAGAAAAGTTTGTTGCGGACGTGAATTTAGGAAAAGTAATTACGGCGGAGTCTATTTTAAAACGACCAGAAACTTTATTAATTGATCGTGGGCCTCGTGTAGCCCTTCAAATTATGAGGAATGCTGGTGTTTCAACTGTATATGTTGTAAACAAAAAGTATGAGTTTTTAGGTATATTAACTGCGGATGATGCGAGTAAGGCAGTACAAAAACAGTGGCCGATTGCTGATTTATTACTTAATGATATTCCGCATGTGTATTTAGATACTTTACTGGAAGAGACGTATGCAAAAATGGCGGAGATGAAATATCCGTTACCAGTAATCGATGAGAAGAAAAGGCTAAGAGGAATTATTAAACGTGAAAGTGTCATTCAAGCTCTTGCAGGAAACATTGAGGAAGAGGTGAAAGACGATGAATAGTATACCACGTATTCCATTAGGGGAATGGGTCGACTCTTTTGTTGCAAGTTTATATGAGCACTTTGAAGGATTGTTCCGAGGATTCTCTTATATTATCGGAGGATTCGTTGATTTACTCACTAATTTTTTAACAATAATACCTGCCATATTGATGATTATTATCTTATGTTTCCTCGTTTGGTACACAACGAGGAAACTATCTTTAGTCATTTTTACGCTTATTGGATTATTATTTATTTTGAATATTAACTACTGGGCACAAACGATGCAAACATTAGCACTCGTACTTACGTCAGTTATTATTTCAATTATTGTCGGAATTCCAATTGGTATATTAGCATCTCAAAATGAACGTTTCTCAAAATTTTTAAAACCAACATTAGATTTTATGCAAACAATGCCTGCATTCGTATACCTTATTCCAGCGATTACATTTTTCGGAGTAGGTGTAGTACCTGGAATTATTGCATCAGTAATCTTTGCAATGCCACCGACAATTCGTTTTACTGACTTAGGAATTAGACAAGTTCCAGAAGATTTAATTGAAGCAGCGAATGCATTTGGATCCACTGCATCACAAAAACTATTTAAAGTACAATTACCACTTGCAACCGGAACGATTATGGCTGGTGTGAACCAAAGTATTATGCTTTCGTTATCGATGGTTGTAACAGCGTCACTTGTAGGAGCTCCTGGACTTGGAGTTGATGTATATCGCTCGGTAACACAAGTTAATATCGGAATGGGATTTGAAGCTGGATTAGCTATCGTAGTAATCGCAATTATATTAGACCGAATTACACAAGGGTTCCATACGAAAAGAAAATAATGACCAAAAAACACACTTTTATACTACAAAGTGTGTTTTTTATTGCATCCAGTTTACATACGAACGATAACAGAACCTCCAGCTGGTGCACAAACTTGGTTTTGCTGTTGTTCCATGGATTTAATTAATTGATTATTTTCTTCGATTAATGAGATTAATTTAGCTAACTGACTTTCAAGGCTAGCGATGCGCTGCATCATATATTGTGAATCATGATGCAATGTATTCCTTACAGGATGGGGGGAATAAACATACTGTTGATTTATATTTGGATTCCAATGAGGATGCATTTGAATCGTTCCTCCTTCAATAAATTACGGATCTTTCTTATAGTAAATGCCTATATATATTTAATGGTTACTTGAAATTTTTTCATTATAAAAGGAGTATGTACAGAAAATGGAAAATATTATATATGAAGTTAAAGTGCATTTTTTGAAAAGATTCAAGCGAGATAGTGCGTATATTAATACATTTAAGTGATTGCATGTTGTTTAGGGAGAAATGATGGGAGGAGATGCAATTTTGGCTAAAAATAAAAAAAGAAATGATGCTTTGGCAATAGGTGTCGGTATAGGGGTTGTAATCGGTGTATTTCAAGGGCACTTTACAAATAATTTAGTAATCGGAATTGTGATTGGGATTATAATTGGGATTGCGTTTTTGAAGAAATAATGAGATGTAAATTCATTTCAAAAATTGTTGTATCAAAAGAATGAAAATTCGGAATACTAAACCTGTTTTTCCTTTTTTTGTGCTATTATATATGAAAAGGAAGGTGATGGATATGTCAACAAACAATCAAATAGAACAAAACTGTTTCATTTGCGAAAAACATAAAGGAAATATTATAGTTCCAGGTGGAGCTATTTACGAAGATGAACTCGTTTACGTTGGACATGTCTACTGGGATAGTGAAGAAACATACCTAGGTTATGTAATGATAGATATAAAAAGACATGTACCTGGCCTTGCTGAACTAACAGATGAAGAAGCGAAAGCGTTCGGACTTATAACAAGTAGAGTAAGTAAAGCGCTAAAAGAAAGCGAAGGTGCAGAGCATATTTACACTTTTGTTTCAGGAAATGGTGTACCACATATGCATATGCACATTATTCCACGTTATCCCAATACACCAAAAGAATTTTGGTCACCAACCGAAGTAGCGAAATGGACTGGTGCACCATATGGTGATGAAGAGAAAATAAAAAAACTATGCGAAAGAATACGTAAGTATATGGTAAATGAGTATGCATACAACAAATAATACACAATATTCATGGGTTGGAAATATAGAAATATGTTTAGGAGAAATTTCAGTTAAGCAATATGGTGATATTGTACTTGGTAAATATGGCGGGAATATAAGTGCTGGAGCGAAAAAGAATGAAGATGGTGCATTAGTTTGGTCAAATGGTGAATGGGAATTTGCAGCTATATTAGATGGACATAATAGTGCAGAAAGTGTTGATTTAGTAGTAAATACAATCGAAAAAGAATATGAAAATATAAGCGTAATTTTGAATGAACCAATTGATACAGTATTTCAGTCTGTTGAAAATCATATACTTACAATTTTTCAGTCATCTTCATTTAAGGAAAAGTGCAAAAGAATACAAGGTGAAACAGCTTGCTTACTATGTGTAAGAAAAGAGAATTATATATGGTGGCTTTCTATTGGTGATTGTTTAGTGTATGTATTTCATGAAGAGTTACATAAGTTAGGACAATATGCATTAAATCAACGTCATTTTTACGAATGGATTGGAAATGTAAACACATTTGATTTACCTGTTCCTTGTTATTCATCAGGTATTCGTGAATTACGTACTGGAAAGAACCGAATTGTAATGGTGACAGATGGAGTATTAGAATGCGGGGAACGCCGATATGAAACGCCAGTAAATCTGTATAATAATATGAATAGAAATAATAAAAAACTTGAAAAAAGTGTTCATCATGTATTAGAGCACGTTCATCATCAATTCGGACGTGATAGTGCGACTATAATTAGTTGGGACGTTGAAAATAAAGAGAATGCCACGTATCCGAGTGATCAACCTGATAAAAGGTAAAGGAGGAAACATCACTGTTTTGGGTTAAAGGAATTTTATTAATAGTATGGATTATATCCTTAGTTGTTTTGGAAAAAGTAGTGAGGAAAAAACTAAATATACCGAAACAAACAGACTGGAATAGTAAATATGTAAACCACTCTCATAAATGGGGCACTAGGGCTCTGATCGTTTCTTATATAATTGTTACGATGATATGTGCTACTTTAAATCCCGTTTATATTAGTAATTTACCTATTTTATTTTTAATAACTTTATACTGCTTTCAATCATATATGGAGTGGAAATTTGATAAAGAATCGAGGGAATATATCATTTCTTTAGGAACGGTTCCACTATTAGTAATAACAGGAATTATGGTTAACCTTTTCTTTTATAGCTATTGGATTTAATTATATGTGGAATGAATGGGGAGAAAAAATGAAAATGGCTAAATTACGTGCTGAAGCAATGATTTTAAATGAAAATCATTCTAAAGTACTTGTACAATGTGATTTAAGAGAAACATTTTATCGTTTTCCAGGTGGCTCTATTGAATTTGGTGAAACGGCAAAAGAAGCAATAATACGAGAATTAATGGAAGAATACGATTTGAAGATTGATGTTCAAGAACTAGCCGCTGTAAATGAGAATATTTTCGAATGGAACAACGAAATAGGACATCATTGTACATTCATACATTGGGGAACGGTTGAAGAGATAATTACAAATGAAATAAGGCATAAAGAGCATGAGGATATTATATTAATTTGGAAAAGTCTAGACGAATTAAAGGAGAAACCAACATATCCTGAAGGAATTGTAAGTTGTTTAGAAGAGAATAACCGAAATATAGTCCACTTTATTTCTAAAAATAAATAAAGGAATAGGAGGTGGATAACAATGGGGACCTCTACAATTTTGATTATTATTATTGGACTAGGTATAGGTGGTTACTTTTTAGAACAGTTTTTAAGAAAAAAATTGAATATGGAGAAAAGAGGCTTCTTTGGATATAAGCATGTGAATAGTTTACATGTAAAATTAGAAATAGGGCTTATTATTATTTATGTAATAGGTAGTTGTTATTATATGTTTAAATTTGAAAATTCTAAAATGGCTTATGTCATGTTCACTTATTTAGGAATATCTTGGACTTTAAGAGCATGGATGGAATGGAAGTATGATAGAGAATCAAAAGAGTATATACTTTCAATAACGGGAATGGTTGCACTTATATTGATGCTCTCAATACTATTTTATTTCGTTCCACCTGCTGTATAATAAAAAATTGATAGTACAAATAATGAGATAACTAATGAATAAGAAACCATTTACTTAGGAATACATGGTTTCTTATTCTGTGTATGAAATTCGGTCTTCTTCATTCAATCATTTATTTTAGCTAGTATGAATGTAATGAAATTTGTTTTGTCCTCCGCATACTTATGTTTATCAGTAGGATTAGCTTGTGAAAGTTGAATTTTTAACTGTTCATACTGTATACGAGCAGTTTTATTGTCTATTAAGTAATCTCGAAATTGTAATTGTTCTATTAAATATTTATTTCCTTGTTCATACATATGAATTTGATGAGTTCGTGGCTCTCCTTTATTAAAATAGTATCTTTCAGGCAAGACATCTTTTCTGTATTTATAATTTAGTAGTTCCAACTTTGCGATACATTGTATGCCAACTGCATTATTTTTTAGTTCTATTGCTATATCAATAATTGGCTTTGCACTTAAATATGGAATAGAAGTACTACCAATATGGTGTATCGCTAAAATATGTTCGCCAATTTGTTCCTCAATGATTTGTTTCTCTTTCATAAACTCAATTTCCCATTCTTCAGTCCACGGCACTAAAAACACTTTCCCATGCGGTAAACCTAACATTTAATTAGCACCTCTTTCAAAATAGTTTTCAAAAAGTTTATTACATTTTCTTAAAGCTTCTCAAAACAAGGTGTTCCCACAATCTCCAAGGAAGAATTTTTTTTGCAAAGATCATAAATTTCACACCTTTACCGATTGGATATCGTAAATTTGTACGCTTAGATTCAGCAATTTCTACAATTTTATTAGCAACATCTATCGGATTACCAAATGTATCACTACCGCTATTAATATGTTTTTGTATTTTATCCATATATTCTTTGTAAGGAGATGTTGTATCAGATTGGTTTTCAGCTAGTTGTTTACCAACCTCCCATATATTTGTGTTGTAAGAACCAGGTTCAATTAAAGCGACGTCTATCCCGAAAGGTTTTACTTCTAAGCGAAGCGATTCACTCCAGCCTTCTAATGCATATTTTGAAGATACATAAGGAGATAAGCCAGGGAATCCAACTTGGCCGCTAATGCTGCTTATATTAATGATTTTTCCGCTTCTTTGTTTTCTCATATATGGTAAAACAAGCTGAGTGATTGATATAGCTCCAAAAAGGTTCGTTTCAAATTGCTTTCGATATTCGTCTACTGGGATTTCTTCTACAAAGCCCCCATTTGCATATCCTGCATTATTTATTAGGAGATCTATTCTATTAATTTCTTTTAAAAACAATTGGAAATTATGTATAGAATTTTGATCTGTTACATCTAATTGTTGAACTTTTATATTGTGCTGTAAGTTGAGCTTAGTAACTTGAGATAGTAAGGTTCCTTGTTTTTCTAGGTTTCGCATTGTAGCAATGACTAAATAGTCTTTTTTTGCAAGTTCAAGCGTTGTTAATAGGCCGAATCCACTTGAAGCCCCAGTAATAATTGCAATTTTTTTATTCATTGTCGACTCGCTTTCTTTTTCTTTTATCATAACGAGATATAAAGGTAAAAGCTATTTATTGTATAAAAATATTTGTTATAATTGAAAATGATTATCAATTGATTGTAATTTGTATATAAAAGGAGTGTGGATTTCATGAAGACTAACAGTTTTCATGACATTTTTAATAAATATTTTCATGGGTTACAAGTTGTAGAAGAAAGATATATGTATGTGCCAAAAACAATAGGTAAGGGTGAAGTGCGAAGGTGGAGCTCGTTTTCTGGGATGGAAATAGTACTATCAAATTATCAGTTTCATAAAAACCATCGCATTCAATTTGCATCGGATGCAGCAATGGTGGAACTTAATTTTTGTTTACAAGGATCCGGGGAAGTACAAGTTGGTCACTCCACAAATAAATTAATGGTTGGGAATAGCTATTTATATTTTATGAATGACTTTGAAGTTCTATTTGAATATGAAAAAGAAACTCCACTATATTCATTAGCAATTGGAATTCCTGTACAGTTGTTTAATCATTTCATGCTAAATTACGCTATTGAAAAAAGTCATGATTTTCATACTATAATAGGAAATCAATCATTTAAAAAGTTTCAAACCCCCATTGATTCCCTAACATCTAATATTATTAAGAGAATGTTAGAGAATCCCCAAAAGGATCGTATTAATCAACTCGAAATAGAAAGCAAAGCGCTCGAATTGCTTTCTATATACTTTGGGAAAGTATTACTTAATGATCGTGACGCAAATAAAAGGAGTCAATTATCCAAAAAGGATTTGAATAAAATAAAACAAGCTGAAGAAATTTTACTTCAAAGAATAGAGTCACCCCCATCATTATTAGAATTGGCTAAAATAGTAGGATTAAATGATTATAAATTAAAAATTGGTTTTAAAGAATTATTTGGTACGTCCACATTTGCATATTTAAGAGAACAGCGAATGGAAAGAGCAATGCTTTTATTACGTTCGGGAACTAGTAATGTGACCGAAACGGCAGTTGCTGTTGGATACAATAATATTAGTCATTTTTCAGAGTCATTTAAAAAGAAATATGGAATGAAACCTTCTGAAATTTTGCGTATGTATTAAAAATCCGTTATACCGTAAACTCCTCCGCCATTTGGTAGTTGTATTTTGTCATAATCATTATAATTACAATCAACATCCAATTGGAAATAATTTTTTATGGAGGAATTTAAATGAAAGAGCGGAATGAAAGTCATTTTTGGATATTTGTATTAATAGGAATCTTTCTTATTATAACAACAACTGGTTTCGCCCGTATGGCATATGGAATAATACTGCCATTTATGCAGGAAGGACTTCACTTGTCTACGGCTCAATCAGGTATGCTAGGAACCATACTTTTTTTAGGTTATTTATTAACTGTAGGAACATCTGGAATATTTACTATCCGTTTTGGCGCAAAATCAGTTTTATTAATAGGCAGTTGGTTCGTCGTTATAAGCTTAATGGGATTAGCGTTTGTTTCTTCATTTTGGATAGTTGCTTTTTGTATGCTATGTGCTGGAGCTGGTAGTGCTCTTGTATATACACCACTCATGTCAATAACGGTAGGGTGGTTTCCAGACAAAAGAGGAACTGTAATGGGGCTGTTATTAAGCGGTGCAGGTATAGGTATGCTATTTAGTGGAATAATTGTTCCTTATGTAGTGCACACATTTCCTGAGTATAGTTGGCATGGTGCATGGTTTTTGTTTGGAGTTATTACATGTATCGTTGTATTCGCCGCTTCAGTTGTTTTGAAAAATCCAGAAGTTACTGAAGATGAGAAAAAAAAGGGTAATAAATCGTTTTTATGGAAAACGAAAGAGCTCTATATCATAGCATGGATGTATTTTATTGTTGGTGTTGTATATTTAATTCCAAATTTATATCAAACTAGTTTTATGATTGATAGTGGTATTTCAGCATCAATTTCGGGAACTGTTTATGCGATTGCTGGTATTTGTTCAATAGCAGGAGCACCTGGCTGGGGATTTATTTCGGATCGGATAGGTATAAAGAAGAGTTTATGTATTGCGCTTTTATTAGCTGTTATAGGTGATATGGTTCCAATTATATTTGGAAATATAGTTGGTTTTATCGTGTCGGCAATTATTTGGGGTTCTAGCCTCGGAGGTATACTTTTATTAATCCAAGTTGCAGCTTCAAAGCAAGTATCTCGGAAATATGTATCAATGGCAATTAGTTTTATTTCTGTTTTCTATGCAGTTGGTCAAATGATTGGACCAGGACTTGCGGGCTGGATTATTGGGGAAAGTGGTTATACAGCAGCTTATGGATTAGGTGCTTTCAGTTTCTTTATGTGCATATGTATGGGATTGCGTTTAAAAAGAGGAAATCTTACAAACTCAGCGTATTTAGAGAAGTGAGTCTTGTCATGAAATGAATCTTTTTAACAGGAGGGAGAAAAATGGTCCATGTGAAAGATGTATTAGCAGATCAGCTATTAGCGAATGCAAATGATCCTAGTTGGTATATGCCATTTTCAGATGCAGTTAAGGATTTATCTGAGAGGGAAGCTTTCTGGAAACCGAATGAAGAGAGTAATAGTATAGCTGAAATCGTACAACATTTACTGTATTGGAACTCTACGTGGCAAACTAGGTATAAAGAATCAAATGTGAATGCAGTACCCGCTATAGGAGATAATAACAAAAGTTTTATGCTCTCAGATAATCAAACTTTCGATGAATTACGGGAAAAACTACTAGAAAAACTGTTACAATGGCAAAACCTCATAAATGAAGAAAAGGTTGAAAGTGATGTAGTGGGATTTCCTGTTTCTGCAAAGTGGTGGGAAGTGCTAGCGAATGTAACAACTCATAATGCATATCATATTGGTCAAATTATTTACATCCGAAAATTACAGAAGAGCTTTGATAATGAATAAAGTAACAATTCTCTTATTAAGGGAACAAAAGTGGACAAAACGAGACAAACGTCTCATTTTGTCCACTTTTTTATTGTTAAAAGATAGAGAAAACCTATTAAATCAAGGATTCAAAATTGGCACAATACTTGCAATATAAAAGACGAACAAGAAAATAGGAGGGCTGGACATGTTAAAAACAACTGAAAGTAAAGGGAATGAAATTACGAAAGAACAAGCTCGTTGGATGTACGAAAAAATGTTAGAAATTCGTAAGTTTGAAGATAAGGTGCATGAATTGTTCGCGCAAGGCGTTTTGCCAGGTTTCGTTCATTTATACGCAGGTGAAGAAGCGGTAGCAGTTGGTGTATGTGCCCACTTAACGGATAGTGACAGTATTACAAGTACACATAGAGGTCATGGACATTGTATCGCAAAAGGTTGTGATTTAAACGGTATGATGGCTGAGCTTTTCGGGAAAGCGACAGGATTATGTAAAGGTAAAGGCGGTTCCATGCATATTGCCGATTTAGATAAAGGAATGCTTGGTGCGAATGGCATTGTAGGCGGGGGTTTCCCACTTGCTTGCGGTTCAGCATTAACAGCTAAATATAAAGGAACAAAAGATGTAAGTGTTTGCTTCTTCGGTGACGGAGCAAATAATGAAGGAACATTCCATGAAGGGGTTAATTTAGCGGCGATTTGGAAGTTACCAGTTATTTTTATTGCAGAAAATAATGGTTACGGTGAAGCAACTACATTTGAATATGCTTCAAGTTGTGATTCTATTGCTGATCGCGCAAAAGCTTATAATATTCCAGGTGTTCAAGTAGATGGAAAAGATCTTTTAGCTGTATATAAAGCTGCTGCAGAAGCAGTGGAACATGCGCGTAATGGTGATGGTCCAACAATTATTGAATGTATGACATATCGTAATTATGGTCATTTCGAAGGTGAAGCGCAAACATATAAAACATCAGAAGAAAAAGAAGAACATTTAAATGAAAAAGATGCAATTGTGAATTTCCGTAAACATTTAATTCATGAAGGTTTATTAACGGAATCTGAACTTGTTGATATGGAAAAAGCAGTAGATGATGCAGTACAAAGGTCCATTGAATTTAGTGAAAATAGTCCATACCCAGACGATGAAGAATTATTAAAAGATGTATACGTTTCTTACAAATAAGAGGAGGGTGAAAAATTATGACTAGAACAGTAAGTATGTCAACTGCAATTAATGAAGCGATGAAAATCTCAATGCGTCGTGATGAAAATGTAATTTTAATAGGTGAAGATGTTGCAGGCGGTGCACAAGTTGATCATCTGCAAGATGATGAAGCTTGGGGTGGTGTTCTTGGTGTTACGAAAGGACTTGTACAAGAGTTTGGCCGAAATCGTATATTGGATACACCAATTTCTGAAGCGGGTTATATGGGAGCTGCGATGGCAGCTGCAGCAACTGGGTTACGTCCGATAGCTGAATTAATGTTTAATGATTTTATCGGTAGTTGTCTTGATCAAGTATTAAACCAAGGTGCGAAATTCCGTTATATGTTTGGAGGTAAAGCAAAAGTACCCGTTACAGTACGTACGATGCATGGCGCTGGTTTTAGTGCAGCAGCTCAACATTCACAAAGTTTGTACGCATTATTTACGAGCATACCAGGTATTAAAGTTGTTGTTCCTTCCACACCGTATGATGCAAAAGGCTTATTATTAGCGGCAATTGAAGATGATGATCCAGTAATCTTCTTTGAGGATAAAACACTTTACAATATGAAAGGTGAAGTGCCAGAAGGATACTATACAATTCCATTAGGAAAAGCAGATATTAAACGGGAAGGTTCTGATGTAACAATTGTCGCAATCGGAAAGCAAGTTCATACAGCGCTTGCAGCTGCAAAGCAATTATCGAAAAAGGGGATTGAAGTAGAAGTAATTGATCCACGATCTTTATCACCGCTTGATGAAGATACTATTTTATCATCTGTTGAAAAAACAAATCGTCTTATCGTCATTGACGAAGCGAATCCTAGATGTAGTATCGCAACAGATATTGCGGCAATTGTAGCGGATAAAGGTTTTGATTTGTTAGATGCACCTATTAAACGAATTACAGCACCACATACACCTGTTCCGTTCTCACCACCACTTGAAAAGTTGTATTTGCCAACGCCAGAAAAAGTAATTGAAACTGTATCAGAAATGATCGGAGACCAATCTTTATTACATGTGTAATAAAACGATGAGAAGGGAGAGAGACACATGGCTGTAGAAGTTGTAATGCCGAAGTTAGGTATGGCGATGAAAGAAGGTATTATTACGAGCTGGAATATTAAAGCAGGCGATAATGTAGCAAAAGGAGAACTGATCGCTAGTATTAACTCAGAAAAAATTGAAACAGAAATTGAAGCGCCAGCTGATGGTACGGTACTTGATATAGCTGTAAGTGAAGATGAAGGAGTACCGCCTGGTACTGTAATTTGCTACATCGGTAAACCGAATGAAAAAGTAGAAATGCAGGAAAGCACACATGTTGTAGAAGAAAAAACATCTAATATAGAAGTACAAAATGTACAAAATCAAGAAGCAAATGGGAAAGAAGTATCGAAGCAAAGAATTAAAATTTCACCTGTAGCGAAGAAAATTGCAAAGTCTGAAAATCTGGATATCAAGGCATTAGTTGGTACAGGTCCTGGCAGAAGGATTACAAAGGCAGATGTATTAAAAGCACTTGAGGTAAGAGTAAACGTTCCGGAAATATCTGAACAAGAAGAAAGTAAAGCGATTCCTGTTACTGGTATGCGTAAAGCAATCGCAAATCGTATGCACGCAAGCTTACAAAATAGTGCACAATTAACGTTAACGATGAAAGTAGATGTAACAGATTTAGTTGCTTTACATAAAGAAATAACGGAAGTTGTACAAAAAAGATATGATAATAAATTAACCATTACGGATTTCGTCTCGCGTGCTGTTGTATTAGCACTTGGAGAGCATAAAGAAATGAACAGCGCTTATATAGATGATGCAATTCATCAATTTGAACATGTGCATTTAGGCATGGCAGTCGCATTAGAAAAAGGGTTAGTCGTTCCAGCTATTCGCTTTGCAAATAATTTATCTTTAGTAGAGTTGTCTAAAGAGATTAAGAATGTGGCACAACAGGCACGAGCAGGTAGCTTAAGTAGTGATGATATGCACGGAACGACATTTACAATTAGTAATTTAGGTAGCTTTGGTATTGAATATTTTACGCCGGTATTAAATACACCTGAAACTGGTATTTTAGGTGTAGGTGCAATTGAACATGTTCCTGTATATAAAGGGGAAAAATTGAAAAAAGGTAGTATGTTACCTTTAAGTTTAACATTCGATCATCGTGTACTAGACGGTGCACCAGCAGCTGCATTTTTACGCACAATTAAACATTATTTAGAAGAACCTATAACAATTCTTTTATAAAGAGAAGGTGAGAGAATGGGTAAATTAGTTGTTATTGGGGGCGGACCTGCTGGCTATGTAGCAGCGATTACCGCGGCTCAAAATGGCAAAGATGTCACTCTTATTGATGAAGCTGACCTTGGTGGAACATGTTTAAATGTTGGGTGTATGCCGACGAAATCACTGTTAGAAAGTGCTGAAGTACATGACATTGTGAGAAAAGCGAATGCTTATGGAGTTACGATTAATACAGAAAATATCTCAATTGATTGGGATCAAATACAGGCGAGGAAATCACAAATCGTAATGCAACTTGTCCAAGGAATACAATATTTAATGAAGAAAAATAAAATTAAAGTTGTAAAAGGAAAAGCGAAATTCGAAACGGATCATCGTGTGCGAGTTGTACAAGAAAGTAAAGAAGAATTAATCGATGGAGAGAGCTTTATTATCGCAGCTGGTTCCAAGCCTACAGAATTACCATTCGCTCCGTTCGATGGAAAATGGATTTTAAATAGTAGCCATGCAATGTCTCTTGAGAGTGTACCATCTTCATTGTTAATCGTTGGCGGTGGTGTAATAGGATGCGAGTTTGCAAGTATTTATAGTAGACTTGGCACAAAAGTATCGATAGTTGAGATGGCACCGCAATTAATACCTGGTGAAGATGAAGATATCGCGAATACTTTAAGAGAGAAATTAGAAAAAGATGGGGTGAAAATTTTTACGGGAGCAGTTTTAAAAGGTTTAAATAACTATAAGAAGCAAGCTTCATTTGAATACGAGGGGATTACTCACGAAGTAACTCCAGAATTTGTTCTTGTTTCTGTAGGAAGAAAACCACGAGTGCAACAATTAGGATTAGAAAAGGCAGGAGTTCAGTTTTCAAATAAAGGGATTGCTGTGAATGAACATATGCAAACGGACATATCGCATATTTACGCAGCTGGTGATGTGATCGGTGGAATTCAGCTTGCTCACGTTGCCTTCCATGAAGGAACGACAGCAGCATTACACGCAAGCGGAGAAGACGTGAAAGTAAATTATCGCGCTGTACCCCGTTGTATATACACAACTCCAGAAATAGCTAGTGTCGGGTTAAGTGAAAAAGGTGCAAGAGAACAATATGGTGATATTCTCATCGGAGAATTTCCTTTTACAGCGAACGGAAAAGCTCTTATTTTAGGAGAACAAGTAGGTAAAGTAAAAGTCATTGTAGAACCTAAATACCAAGAAATTGTAGGGATTTCTATTATCGGTCCTCATGCAACTGAACTTATTGGTCAAGGAACCGTAATGATTCATACAGAAGTTACCGCTGATATAATGAGAGATTATATTGCAGCACACCCTACTTTATCAGAAGCAATTCATGAAGCGTTAATGCAAGCGGTAGGACATGCTGTACATGCTTAAATGGAAATATGATAAACCACTATTCTCTAAATGAAAGAGAGAATAGTGGTTTGAATTTTTATAGAAGAAATTAAATATCTTATTACTATTTAATTTCAATCGCTGAAGTAATATCGTTCCAATCAGGAGCTAAATTAGCAGTTTTACCATACCAATCAGCGTGTTTAAATATAACACCTTTTCCATATCCTTGTGTTGAAGTGTGCTCCCAAAGTGTCGTTGAATAACTTGCAGAAGGTGAGGCTGTACTTACAGAAGAAATTCTGTCATTCCAGCTAGATGGTAAGTTTTTAAAGCCGCTGCTCCAGTAAATATATTGACCACCTTTATCTTTATGTTCGTAAAAATCAGTACTACCAGCACCGCTACCTAAAGGATTAATATTATTTTTAATTGCTTTTTTATCCTTTGCAATATACGCATCCAATGTTTCTCGGCTAGTAAAACCATAAGCTAGCCAATCTCCATTTTCATTTTGCTTAGGTAATACCATAGTAATTTGGATATCTTTCTTATCCTGATCACTTAATTTTGCAAATGAATTAACATTTTGTTCATCCACTTTTAAATAATCAAATGACTTAATTGTGTTACTTTTTTCCTCAGCACTTACTGCACCTAGTCCTCCAGTTAATGCAAAACCCGCTACTAATGTCCCTGCTACTAATTTCTTCAACATATAACCATCCCTTTTTGTTTAAATTTTTGTACAGGTGAATCTTGTACAGCTAAAATGTATTCTAATTTTATACTTTTGTAAATATTCTGAAGTTTTAGAAATAATAGGCGGAATATTTACATTTTTACATTATTTCTTTAGAAAAAATGGTTATTGGAATGATATAATAAGTGAATGTATTGCTTTTACTGGATGTAAAGATATTTTAGGAGAGGTGTCATTGAAATATTTTACAAGAGAATGGTATAAAAAAATGCAAGTTTTAGAATTTGTAAGTTTTATAGAGTCTATAAAAGAATGGTCGGAAATGGATATACAAAGTTTAAAGGAAGAAATAGAGGAAAGGAAAATAGATTTATTAAAATTCCTTCCTGAATCGATATACTCAATTATACAAAACATAACAATTAATTCAGAATACCCATCAGGTGAACTGAAAAAACGTATGCAAGAGTGGACAACAGATTATGAGAAAAGAGTGGCACAATTAGATCAATCATACGTAGAATATTTTAATTCCATTGAGAAAAAACTTCCGTCAAATGTCGCTCAGTTACACAAGACATCACTACACGATAGTGTAATGAAAGTAATAAAGAGAGAATCAGAAGATACTTTGTCTATCGTATTAGATTGCAGTGGTACTTTTAGTGAATTTGATAAACTTGAAGTAACCTTTATAGGAGTAACAAAGTGTTCTATGCCGGAAAACTTTGAAAGTGCTTGGTGGCTATATCATGAAATAGCTCTTACTGAAGATGGTTTTGAACTAGGTGTTTTATTTGACTCTCCATTTAGAGAAGTGACGATTTGCGCAGCAGATGTATTACTTGTGAAGAAATAATGTTGTATGGAGTATTACAAACGTTTGACATAATAAAAAAATAAAGTTATTGTAGATACATGAAGTCTACAATAGGAGCTGTACTATGAAATATTCTAAAGCTACAAATTATGCTCTTCATACAATGCTTTTTCTGGCAAAGGCCACACCAAATAAGTTAGTTAGTGTTCACCAATTAGCAGAAATGCAAAATGTTTCACCAACGTACTTGTCTAAAATACTAACTAAGTTGACAAAGGAAGGGATGATACATTCATCATCTGGTCCAAAGGGCGGTTACTCGCTTAGTAAGAATTGGGAAGATATTTCATTTTTAGATATTATACATGCAATTGAAGGGAAAACATCATTGTTTGACTGTTGTTTACATGACAAACCTGGATGTTTAATTAATGAGGCAATGCTCGCAGCAGAAGAGAAAATGGAAGAAGAGTTAAGAAATCAAAAAATCGTAGATCTTGCGAAAAAAATAAAAGTGGATTTTTAATCTGCTTTTATTTTTAAATTAATTAAGGATAAAAAGGCTCTTTAATATCTTTAATTGTAGTTAGAAAATGATATGTAGAAGGAGAGAAGATGATGAATAATTTTTGGAATGATCGATATAAATCAGATGAATATTTTTACGGGGAAGAACCTAATACATTTATTAAAGAACAAGCATTTCGTTTAGCAAATCACAATAAAGTAATAGCATTTGCGGAGGGAGAAGGTAGAAATGCTGTATTTCTAGCAAGACAAGGGAACGAAGTAACAGCTATTGATTATTCGGAAGATGGATTAGAAAAGACAAAAAAATTGGCAGAGAAGCATAACGTAAACGTGCATACAAAAAAAGTAGATTTATTAGCTGATAGTTTGCCAGAAAATGAATATGATGCAGCAATTATGGTATTTGGACATTTTCATGATGATTATAAAAAAATGATATTAGGTAAAATGATACAAACGATAAAGCCTGGTGGATTAATTATGTTTGAAGTTTACTCAAAAAAACAAATAAACTATAGTACTGGTGGACCAAAAGATGTTGATATGCTGTATGATCCAATTGATATCCTTACTTGGTGTGAAGAACATAAGGTAATTCATTTTTTTAATGGAGAACAAGAGCGAGTTGAAGGGAAAGGGCACACTGGTTTAGCTGATGTTATTCAAGTTGTTATTAGAAAATTAATATAAGTGCTAATGAAAGGTAAATGTATGAATATAAAAAGGCCAGTCATTTAAGACTGGTCTTTCTATTTAGATACTAAATTATCAAGCTTCCAATATGTATTTGTTAACGGCGCAGCTTTGCTATCTATGTATAAATACATATTATTTAAATCTTTTGGTGAAGTTTTCAGTTCAAACACAATGTCAGTAGTTAAAGAGAATTCGTGTGGAACATTTTTATAGTGCTCGTCATCTATCGGATGAGCTTCACCTTCATATTTCTCACCAGTTTTTTCATCTTGTATGAAATATTTTATTTCCGAAAGATCAATAGTTTGTCCATCGTCTCGAACATTATTAATCATAACACGAGTAGTAAGGCGCCGCTCTTTGTCTATTTTTTCAAACTTTGCATTCTCAACTGTCGCTCTATAGTATTCGTTTTTAACTATTTCTCCATAGTGCATTGCATTCTTTTTGAGAGCGCTCTTTTCTTGTTTTTGTGAAGTATTGCTATTACATCCTGTTAATATTCCTGTAAATAATAATGCTGTACAAGTTACTTTAATTAAAGAGTTCATAGTAATTCCTTTCTGTATTAAAAAGTAAAACATAGGAATAATTTTACAACAATAAGGAAATAAGTAGAAGCCTTTTAGTAAAATATGCAAATGTACATTTATTCGGTGTTTGAGTTAATAAAATGGAAAAAGGGGGGGAAACTGCATAAAAACGGAAGGAAAAGGATTGAAAATATTGTGAAACGGAAGAAACGTGCATATAATTAACATAAAGTTTAAATTTCTGAATCTTCAATAACGGTGGTGATAACATGTTTACTGAAGAACGTCGAGAGAGAATCTTAGAACTACTTAATACAGATGGAAGAGTAATCGCAAAGGAACTTGCGGAAAGATTTGATATGTCTATTGATTCTATAAGAAGAGATTTGTCTATTATGGAGAAGGAAGGGTTATTAAAAAGAACCCATGGGGGTGCAATTGAACTTGCACGAGTGAGAAACTTAGCTGTGGAACCAGCTAAGCGTTATAGTGATAGTTCAATATATGAGGACACAATCGCAAGAGTTGCAGCATCTTATATACAAGAAGGTGATTCGATTTTTATTGGTGGGGCTTCCGTTCATAATGCGATGCTGAAATATTTACCGGAAATATCATTTACGGTTATTACGAATTCTATAGAAATAGCTGGTTATCTACGAGAATATAAGAATATTGATACGTATTTAATTGGCGGAAAAGTAAAACCTTCAGGGAATATTACTGATACACTTGCTTCTGAATTGATAAGTAGATTTTCTATTGATCTTTATTTCTCTACAGGTGGAGGCATTTCATTACAAGGTATTAGTACTGCAACACCTGAAGTTGCTTATTTTAGTAAAAGAGTAAGTGAAATTGCTAGAAAAAATATTTGTTTAGCCCCGCATAATAAACTTGGAATAGATTGTTTTATAAGAGGAGAGTCTCTAAAAGAAATTGACCTTATTATAACTGACGAAGAGGCTAGTAAAGAAACTGTTCAGGAATTTGAGAAACAAGGTAAACAAGTTGTAATAGCGCCATTATATTCATTTGAAAGGAGTTTGACATGATTGTAAAAGAGCAAGAGTTTCATATAAATGGATTAACTTATACAATTCGTTCTGCAGCTGAGAAAGATGCTGACCAGTTATCGAAAATTAGAGTTCAGATTGATGGAGAAACTGAAAATATGGATAGAGATGCTGGAGAGGGATTTATAGATAATCTAGGATTTCAAAAAATAATAAAAACAGATAGTGAAGAGACGAAGAATCTCTTTTTAGTTGCAGAAGTGCACAATCGAATCGTTGGATTTTCAAGGTGTGAAGGATCAAATTTTAAGAGATTATCTCATAAAGTGGAGTTTGGCGTTTGCATTTTAAAAGAGTTTTGGGGATATAAAATGGGTAAGAGCCTATTACAACAATCTATTAAATGGGCTGACGAAAATGCAGTAAATAAAATATCTTTACAAGTATTAGAGACAAACGAGAAAGCTATTCATCTTTATAAAAAATTAGGTTTTGAAGTAGAAGGCGTTTTGAAAAATGACAAAAGACTATCGGACGGAAAGTATTATAATACGGTAGTGATGGGAAGGTTTACTGATACTTTTCATAAAAGAGGTGAAGAAGTATGTTTTACAGAAGGAAGTACTATGTAGTGAAAAATGAATTCATAGAAGTATTTAATGATCATTTCAATAACACGAATTTACCTAATCAATTAAAGCATGGTTCTAAGCTAATAGGACGCTGGATGAAAGATAATAAGAATGGTACGTCTGAAGTATTTGCCATATGGGAATATGATAGTTATGAACAGTATAAAGAAATAGAATTGAAAATTAGAAGTGACGAGAGGCATATTAGAAGAATACATGAATGGTATGAAAACCATGGCGGGAAAGAATATGTTTTACAGGAGTACATAGTAGAGATGAAAAATGAAGAGTTAGTATGTACTGTAAAGTAATAGAGGGGTGAGGGATAATAGGAATGAAAACAAAATTATATTTTAGTTTAGCATCCACTATTGTCTTTGCAATAGCCGTGATTGTTTTCTTTATAAACGGTAATCCACAAAAGTGGTTTTGGTTATGTATTTTCTTTGCTTCCATTATACAAAATATAGTGCTACTAAAAAAGAAAAAAGAAGTGCATTAAGATATTCAAATTATTAACATATTTGTGTCGTCTTTCTAGTTTTATTGAAAACGCTTTTATTCAGTTTTATAATAAAAGTATGTTTTTACAGATCTCCAAAACAATGAATAGGGAGATGATACAATGTTAGCTTCACCGTTTTACTTACATACATGGAAAAAGTTTATTAATGAAGGAGTCCTTGATTCGAACCGTATAAACGAAAGAATTTCAGAGTCATGGCATCGATGTAAACAAGGAAATGTGAATCCTCACATGAATAAAGGTCAGAAAATTTTGTCTTCTAATATTTTTCAAGATCAAAAGAAAAAGAGTGAAATCTTCCTAGATATCGCAATCCCTCAAATACAAAATATGAGAAAAACCATTGATGAACTACAAATGATGGCATTATTAATCGATCCAGATGGTTATGTTCTATCGTTAAGTGGAAATAAACAAACGTTAAAGCGAGCGAAACATATTAATTTTATTGAAGGTGTAAAATGGACGGAAGCAGCTGTTGGCACAAATGCAATTGGAACAGCGCTAGAAATTGAAGAAGCTATTATGATAAGTGGTACTGAACATTACTCCGTGGCATCTCATAGCTGGAGTTGTGCGGCTGCTCCCATTCATAACGATGACGGGAAATTAATTGGTGTTTTAAATTTCTCCTGCCCAATTGAATTTTCGCATCCATATATGCTCGGTATGGTAACTTCAATTGCACATGCGATAGAACGTGAATGTAGCATAAGAGTTCATCAAAATGAATTACACTTAATTCATCGTTTTTTAGATGTCATTGATAGTGATGAACAAGTAGTTATTTGTAATCATCGTGATGTTATCGTTTCTGCGAGTAAGAGCGTTCGTGAACGAATAAATAATTGGTCAAGAATGAAACTTGAAGAGTTAATGCACCATGGATTGGAAATTAGATTAGAGATACCAGTATATAGTAATGAAAGAATGATCGGGAAATGTATGTATTTAAAGGAAAACAAACAAATGAATACATATTCTGCTTTCACATTTATAAAAGGAATTACTTTTCCAGGAGTTACCGGGACAAGCAAAGCATTTCAACACACACTAGAAGAAATTAAGCTTGTTTCACCGACTGATGCTAGTGTGTATGTATGTGGTGAGACAGGAGTAGGAAAGGAATATGTCGCGAGAGCGATTCATGAAAATAGTCCAAGAAAAGACGGGCCCTTTATAGCTGTTAACTGCGGTTCTTTGCCTAAAGAATTAATGGAAAGTGAATTGTTCGGTTATGCTGAAGGGGCATTTACAGGTGCGCGACGTCAAGGATATAAAGGGAAATTTGAACAAGCGAATGGAGGAACATTATTTTTAGATGAAATTGGTGAAGTACCACCAGAGATGCAAGTAGCATTATTGCGTGTTTTACAAGAACGTACAATAACTCCAATAGGAAGTTCAAAAGAGGTACCAGTAAATATTCGTATTATTACTGCCACACATAAAGATTTACTACGGTTAGTAGAAGAAGGGGAATTCCGTCAAGATTTATATTATCGTTTGCACGTTTATCCGTTATATGTTCCATCGTTAATAGAAAGAAAAGAGGATATCCCATATTTTATACAACACTTTTGCGAACGGAAGAATTGGAATGTTGTATTTCCGAAGAGTATTTGCAATCAATTTTTACAACATACATGGCCCGGAAATATTCGAGAACTAGTAAATGCATTAGAACGCATTTACATTTTGTCGCAAGGACGGGAAATATGCGAAAAACAAGTCGCTCTTTTGATACAAACAATGATGGGAAATCAACAACAACTTGAGTTACAAGTTGAAAATAAAACCGAACACACATTGAATTTCCGCGAAAAAATACAGCGTGATAGCATGATTGAAGCATTACAAAAGACAAACGGAAATGTTTCATTAGCTGCAAAACTATTAGATGCACCCCGTAGTACATTTTATAAACGAATGCAAAAATATAAGTTATAAAGTAGATTTTTGTAATCTACTTTTTCTTTGTGGGCTCATGTTCTGTCGGAATGTGCGCTTACCGGGGAAATAATAGAATTGTTAGAAGGGAAATTTCCAAATGGGGGTTAGTGTGTGAAGTACATTGAAATTGGAATCGGGAATAAGTGGTTTGTTCGAACGGAAACTGAAAATAAAGATGGAACTGAATTTGAAGAACGAGGAATTATAAAACCTATTTATTTTGAGTCTTTATACGTACGTATTTGGTTTCGGAAAACGTGTTTTATTTTTGATACGAAAGAAGGGTTTAAAAAAGTTCAGAAGAGGAGGAGTGAATATAAATTTATAGTTGGGATTGTAAGTAGACTAAATAAAGAAGAAGTGCGTTAACATACATCGTTATATTGGCTAGGAAATTCTTTGGACTTATATCAAGTTCATAAAAAGTAATTTTGCAAATATAGAATGTTAATACAGCCGCTAAGGAAAATTAGCGGCTTCTTTTTAAATAGGAGGGATTTTTGTATGAATAGGATCTTAACGATTTTACTTGCAATAATTGTAATGGGATATTCTATTTATAGCTGGAATGATGATTCAAAACAGAGTGTACTAATTTTACAAACGCTTTTAGGGTTTATGTTAGTTAACTTAGGTGTGCAAAATTTAAAAAATAACGAAAAAGAAAATAGAAGTATAGGGATTGCTTTACTACTTGTGGCTTTGTTTTTAATTGTTGTATCTTTAATAAAATATTTTGTATGAATAAGTTTTTGAATTAATAAAAAGTGATTATTTATTGAATCCCCCTCACAATAAAAAGTTAAAATTCTACTTGTATTTCACTATATAAAATATGGCATAATAATTTAGTTAAAATAGAAATGGATAGGATATTTGAGAGGGGCAGTATAATGAGTTTTGCAATTGAAATAGTAATAAAAGCACCATTGGATATTGTATGTGACTACATAATAGAAGATGAAAAAATAAAAGAATGGAATACGTTTATAATAGAAAATCGCTATCCTTCAAATATGGATAAAGAGAATCCACGTGTAGGAGATAAATATATTACTGTTCAAAAAGTCGGTAAGAAAATATTCGAGGCTGAAGTAGAAATCCTTGAATACGATGCACCGCATATTATTTCACTTGGTAGTGAAATGAAGCAAGGATATTCAGCAATGACTTATATGTTAGAAGAAGATGAGGAAGGTACAGCACTAACATTAATTTCAGAATATGAACCTAGTAATTTTTATTATAAAATGATGTATAAGTTAACAGGCTGGATTTCACGAGGTTTAACTATGGAACAAATGGAACGTCTAGCAGAATGTGTAGAAGCTGCTTATCATAAAGAAGATTGATATTAAAAATATATTAAGGTAAAAGCGTTACTCAATCTCATGAGTAACGCTTTTACTGTTTGAAGATTTTTCATTGAAAATCTTAATAGCTCTTTCATATATTTCTTTATCAATACAAAACTTTTTTGTTATCCAATAAGTAAGTTCAGGAGTGCTAAGGATATGTTCCATTTTCTCATCTGCGAAATATTGCTTTAATACATTCCCATTAATAGAAGTTGGGACCCTGTCAACATAACCGAAAATCTGAATCTTTTTTAATACAGGAGATGTACGCCAATCATTAGATTTTATAATTTATTTTTTCATACTTGTTAATTGTATCGGTTCTGTAATTAAGGTTTTTGTTGGACCAGGATCTCTAGTAATATGAATTTCCTTATTTGATACTTGATAAGTGAAAGTTTCTCTTACAGTACTTACTTGAAATGATTCATAAAGTGGGTAAGCTTGGAATAAGGGTGCACAATAACCAACATCAACATAATAAGGTTGGTCTAAGTTAACCCGTAAGCATAAATGTCCGGGATCCATATACATATAATGAACATTAAAACCAAGATTTGATAATAACCAATGGAATCCAATTGAGTGCGTCCAACAAGTACCCCCGAGACCTTTTGTTGTAATACGGTTTATGTATGTCTCAATGTAAGGAAAATAATCCTCTGTTTCATTACCTTTTCCCAGTCAATTATTTTAGTAAGCGTTTCCCACTTTACCTTTTCTTGATGAGCTTTAATAAGCTCATTTAAAAACTTTAAGCTAGTAGGTTGTTTTGTAGCACCTAAAAACGATAGAAACTTGTTTACAAGTTTTTCTTGTGACATGTTCTTATCCTTTCTATATAGTAGTTTGTATTAAGAATATTATACAATTAATATCAGAAAATACAGTTATTAATAGGTTAGGAGAGAATTGTATGTCAATGTCGCTATATTATAAAAAAATCCGTGAGCAATTAGGACATGAACTAATATTCATGCCAAGTGTAGCTGCTGTTATAAAAAATGGGCAGGGAGATATTTTGTTTCAATATCCTGGCGGGGAATACTGGAGTTTGCCAGCTGGAGCAATTGAACTTGGTGAAACTCCAGAAGAAGCGGTAGTTCGTGAAGTGTGGGAAGAAACGGGTTTGAAAGTGCAAGTAAAAAAACAAAAAGGGGTATTTGGAGGGGAAAGGTTCCGTCATATATATCCGAATGGCGATCAAGTAGAATATATTGTTGTTGTGTTTGAATGTGAAATTACTAGTGGAAAACTGAAATCGATAGATGGTGAATCTTTAAAACTACAATATTTCTCATTTTCTGAAAAGCCTACTTTAGCACTACCATACCCAGATAATATATTTTTATAGATGTAAAATAACACACCTTACTTATTGAAGGTGTGTTATTTATATAACCCGGTCGTATACATCTCCGTTAACGTATACACAATTTCCTCTAAGTTAATCTTTTTATCATTTTGCGTAATAGTCCAAAGAAACGATTCATTCATCGCGAACCAACCGCGTGCTACAATCTCTTTATTTAAATTAGGTTGTGCTAATCCACTTTCTTGAGAGTATGTAATATCCTGTTTAATACTTGTTATAAAACGTTCCCGAATCTCATCCCATTTTTGACGTATTTCTCTTGATAATCCTATCGCTTCTTCTACAACTTGCAAAATAGCTTGTTCTTCATCTGCTAATTGCAGGAATGCTCTAACTTGATTTTGGATCATTATACGTGCTTCTTCTTTTGTTTGTGGAGAAAAAGAGCGCTCAGCGATATTATAAAAACGATTCATAACATCTTCCATTAAACTAATTAGGAGATCATCTTTGTTTTTGAAGTATACATATGCTGTGCCGTAACCGGTTTCTGCATGTTTAATAATTTGTGTAATTGTCGTTTTTTGAAATCCGTTATTTATAAAAATAGTGTAACCAGAGTGTAATAGTTTCTTCTTCGTTTCTAAGGAGCGGTGTTTTCTTGATGAAAGAGTAGAGTTTTTCAAAGAACCACCTCTTTATACTGAAATGTCTGAAAATATAACTGTATTGTAAAAGAAGTTCATATATAAAGTCAACTGACATAATATCATTGACGTTATATCAATTAAGGTGATATATTTCAATTAGTTAGAATAAAAAGAAAATTAAGAGAAGGTGACACCATGTATAAAGAACCATTTCAACCAACTTATGAGTATGCGCTTGAATGTGATAAACATGATGAACTGAAAGATTTTCAAACTGAATTCTATAAAAAAGAAGGTACTATATATTTAGATGGAAACTCATTAGGGCTACTTTCAAAAAGAGCAGAGAAATCATTACTTACGTTGCTAGATTCTTGGAAAGACTATGGAATTGACGGCTGGACAGAAGGTGAGCACCCGTGGTTTTTTCTTTCAGAGAAATTAGGTAAACTTACAGCCCCTCTTATTGGAGCTTTACCCGAAGAAACTATTGTAACGGGTTCTACGACTACGAATATACACCAAGTTATTGCGACATTTTATGAACCAAAAGGAATACGTACAAAAATACTTGCGGATGAATTAACTTTCCCGTCAGATATTTATGCACTTCAAAGTCAAATTCGTCTAAAAGGATTAGATCCAGAGGAGCATCTAGTAAGAGTGAAAAGCCGAGATGGTAGAACACTTTCTGAAGAAGATATTATTCATGCGATGGAAGATGATATCGCTTTAATTTTATTACCTTCTGTTTTATATAGAAGTGGTCAAATTCTGGATATGAAACGTTTAACAACGGAAGCTCATAAACGCGGCATTCATATCGGATTTGATTTATGCCATTCAATAGGATCTATTCCGCATCATTTCAAAGATTGGGATGTCGATTTTGCTGTTTGGTGCAATTATAAATATTTAAATGCAGGACCGGGTGGCGTTGCAGGAATTTATGTAAATAATAAACATTTTAATAGACTACCAGGGTTGTCTGGATGGTTTAGTTCTAGAAAAGATAAGCAGTTTGATATGGAGCATACATTAACAGCGGCTGATCATGCAGGTGCTTATCAAATTGGTACACCTCACGTTTTAAGTACAGCACCATTAATTGGTTCACTTGAAATTTTCAAGGATGCTGGTATTGAGCGTTTACGTGAGAAATCTTTACATATTACGAGGTACATGCTGAATTTAATTGGACATGAATTAAAAGATTTCGAATTTACAATTGGAAATCCATTAGAGGATGAAAAACGAGGCGGGCACATTTATTTAGAGCATACAGAAGCAGCACGTATATGTAAAGCGCTAAAGGCAAATGGAGTAATCCCAGATTTTAGAGCACCAAATGGAGTGAGACTCGCGCCAGTCGCTTTATATAACACATACGAAGAAGTGTGGAAATCTGTACAAATATTAAAGAAAATTATGGAAAATGAAGAGTATAAGCAGTTTGAAAATAAGCGAGAGGTTGTGGCATAAGTATGAAAACATCAGAATGGATTGATATTTCACAACCGCTAAATAATAATATTGCAACGTGGCCAGGAGACACACCGTTCTCGTATGAAGTTTCATGGTCAAAAGAAGAAAGTGGCTCGGTAAATGTCGGAAAGTTAACGATGAGTATTCATACAGGCACTCATATTGATGCACCATTTCATTTTGATAATGATGGAAAGAAAGTATTGGATTTAGATGTTCAAGTGTATGTTGGCCCAGCACGGATTATTGACGTTTCTAATCTTGAAAGCATCGGGAAAAAGGAATTAGAAAGCTTTCATTTAGAAGGTGTAGAACGATTATTATTACGTACATCTTCACATGGAAAAGCTGAAGAATTTCCAAATGTGATCCCTCATTTACGTGCAGACATAGCGTCGTTTCTTTCAGAGAAAGGTATTCGTTTAATCGGAGTAGATGTACCATCAGTTGATCCGCTAGATGATAAAGAATTAGCAGCGCATCATCAATTATTTAAACATGGAATTCATATTTTAGAAAATGTCGTACTAGATCATGTAGCAGACGGTGATTATGAACTTATTGCATTACCACTTGCATTAACTGATGCAGATGGAAGTCCAGTTCGAGCCGTTATTAGACCAATATAAGTAGAATCATATAAAAGGGGCGTTTGGCTAATATGAAAGAAAATGAAAAAGTAATTATGGAAAAAGGGATTCATACGGATTTTAAAGAGAATATGACGTATGGGGAGTATTTACAATTAGATAGTTTACTATCTTCTCAAAAAAGATTATCGGACCATCATGATGAAATGTTATTTATCGTTATTCACCAAGCAAGTGAACTTTGGATGAAGCTCATTTTACATGAGCTAAATGCGGCGATTGAATCTATTAAACAAGATAAATTACAACCAGCTTTTAAAATGTTAGCACGTGTATCAAAAATTCAGTCTCAAATTATTCAATCTTGGGATATTCTAGCGACATTAACACCATCAGAATATATTGAGTTTCGTGATTCACTCGGTCAAGCTTCAGGTTTTCAATCGTATCAATACCGTATGATTGAGTATGCACTTGGCTATAAAACGCCACACGCATTAAAAATTTATGAAAAGGATCCAGAATTACATGCACGACTTCATAAAGCGCTACATGCACCAAGTCTATATGATGTCGCAATTCAAGCATTAGTAAAAGAAGGATTCCCTATTCATAAAGATGTGTTAAACCGTGATATTACGCAACCTTACGAAGAAGATGCAACAGTAGAAGCGGCGTGGTTAGAAGTGTATGCGGATGTGAAAAAATATTGGAATTTATATCAGCTTGCTGAAAAATTGATTGATATTGAAGACTGGCTACAACAATGGCGTTTCCGTCATATGAAAACAGTAGAACGAATTATTGGACATAAAATGGGAACAGGTGGATCCTCCGGTGTTTCTTATTTAAAACGAGTACTTGATCAACAATTCTTCCCAGAGCTTTGGAATGTTCGTACGAAATTATAAAAATAAACCTGTCAGTCCATTATGACTGATAGGTTTATTTTTATTTGAGCACAATTATGTTTAAAATGAAGTAACAAGATATAATAAATGGAGTAACTATTTAAATGGAGGTAAAGTTTTTGGATTTCAAGC